>JALSHM010000232.1 GCA_026982235.1 Robiginitomaculum sp.
GCGTCCACTCATCGGCCACTGCACGGGCGATTTGCGCACCTGCCTTAGCGATTTCGCCCGCATGTTCGGACAGGCCGTAGTCGGACTGGCTTATGGTGGTGGCGTTAAATGTATTGGTTTCAATCAAGTCTGCACCAGCGCCGAAGAAGCTGGCATGAACCTCGCGCACCGCGTCTGGTTTGGTGATATTTAGAAGATCATTATTGCCGCGTAGGGGTGTCGGCCAGTCGGCAAATGTTTGGCCGCGAAAATCCTCCTCGTCTAATTTATACGCCTGCAACATCGTCCCCATCGCCCCATCAAGGATAAGAACGCGGTGCTTTATAGCTTGTTGTATTTTTGGCCAAATACTCATGATGCGACGATTTCCTGCTTTGGACTGGCCCCAGCTTTCACGCCCAATATCTGGCACGTGGTGAAAGCCAAATCAGCTTTGTTCAGGGTATAAAAATGAAAATGCTCCACGCCCTGCGCCCTGAGCTGCGCCGCTAAATCTGCCGCCGTTGATGCGGTCAAGAGCAAGCGCGTTTGCGGGTCGTCGTCAAGTGGATCAAACAAATTATGATACCAATCGGGAATAGAAATATAACAGAGTTTGGATATGCGGCACAGGCCACGGTAATTGGGTTGCAGCATCAGGCCGGGGATGATTGGAATGTTAATGCCCGCGTCCAGCGCCTTGTCCTGATAGCGCAAGAAAGTATCTGCGGAGAAGAAAAACTGGGTTATGGCGCGGGTCGCCCCTGCATCAATTTTACGCTTGAGATTATCCAGCTCGTCGTCCCAATTCAGACTTTCCGGATGTAGTTCGGGATAGGCGCTGACGGAAATTTCAAAATCCGCAATTTTCTTCAGCCCGGCCACAAGGTCACTACCATACGCATAGCCGTTTTCGTGGGGCACATAAGGCGCACCCAGACCACCCACAGGATCGCCGCGCAGGGCGACAATATGGCGAACCCCCGCCTGCCAATAGGCGCGGGCTATATCGTCGATTTCGGATTTGTCCGCACCCACACAGGTTAAATGGGCGGCGGCGGCTAGGCTGGTTTCCCTGGCAATGCGGGCCACAGTTTGGTGGGTGCGCGCGCGCGTCGTGCCGCCCGCACCATAGGTTACGGAAACAAAATCCGGGTTTAGGGATTCCAGTTTTTGGATGGACGCCCACAATGTCTCGCCCATTTTTTTTGTTTTGGGCGGGAAAAATTCAAAACTTATTTTCGTGTTGGCACCGCCACTACTGGCACGGGCGAGCGTGCCGGGTACGGGGCGATGCACATCTTTGTTCAATCTGGTTTCTTCAATTATCATGGGTTTACTCAATTTGTTATAGGTTTGAAAACATGGTGTGTAGGGCGCGCATTAGGTCGTCTTTATGCTCCATGCCCACAGACATACGCACGAGGGTATCGCTCACGCCGGCACTGTCCCTATCTTCTTGGCTCATGGCGCGGTGGGTCATGGTGGCGGGGTGACAGATGAGGCTTTCGGTGCCGCCGAGGCTTTCAGCAAATTGGAACACCCCCGTATCTGCGAAAAACCCTTTCAAGTTTTCGGGCTTGGTATTCACCTCAAAACTGAGCATAGCGCCGGGGCCGGATTGTTGTTTTTGCGCTAATGTCCCGTCAGGATAATACACAGATTTCACAGCATTTTTTTCCCGCAAATACGCAACGATTTCTGCGGCATTTTTCTCTTGCACGTCCATGCGCGCATGTAGCGTCCGTAAGCCCCGCAGGGTCAAGAAGCTATCAAAGGGGGCGCCTGTCACACCCGTACAATTCGCCCACCAGGCCAGTTCTTCGGCCATGTCTGCGTTCGCCGCAACCACCGCGCCGCCAACCACATCACTGTGGCCATTGATAAATTTTGTGGTCGAATGCAGGACAATATCTGCACCGAGAGCCAGAGGCGTTTGCCGGGCGGGCGACAAGAAAGTATTATCACAGACGGCCAATGCATGCACATCATGTGCCGCAGTGGACAATGCCGCAATATCGCTTAAGCGCATGAGCGGATTGCTCGGGGTTTCGATGAAAACCAAATCCGGGTTTTTGGCGCGTATGTCTGCGGGCGCTGTGTCTTTGGTTTGGTTGATAAATTCCACTCTGAACCGTCCTTGCTCTTGGCGGCTAAGCAGCAAGCGAAATGTACCGCCGTAACAATCATGGGGTGCCAGCACCAGCCCGCCGTGGGGCACAAGGTTCAGCACTAAATCTATGGCCGCCATGCCGGACGAAGTGATGACGCCGCCAGCCCCGCCTTCCAGGTCGGTAATAGCCTCGGCCAAAGCGTCCCGGTTCGGGTTACCGCCGCGCCCATAATCATATTTTCCCATCTCGCCAAAGCCGGGGAATGTATAGGTGGAGCTCAGATATAAAGGCGGCGTCACGGCGCCATAAGCTTTATCAGTGCCAATGCCTGCGGTGACGCATTTCGTCTCTGGTTTGGTTTGCGGATTAAGCGGCACGGCTTTCCCCTCCCATAAATTCCGTTAAAATCGGTGCCAGCAAGTCGGTGGCTTTCAAAAAAGAATCGTGGCCATAAATACTGTCGATGACATGCAGGTCGGACGGTCCGGCTAGCGCATCACACAAAGCTTGCATTTCGCACGGCGGGGCAAGTTGGTCTGTCTCAACGGCAATTAGTGTTGTCCGCGCCCGGATTTTCCCAGGGTCTACCCGGTGTAAATCAATGGATTCCGACAAGGCTAAAAACCGATTTACGGGCATGATTTTTTGGTAATGCCGCCCGCGCGATTCTAAATAATCGCCCACATCGAATGTTGCAGGATTATCTCCGTTCGGCGCAGCTTCAAACCTCTGGCTAAACTCTTCGGCAGAACGATATGTGGTCATGGCGAGTTCGCGCGCCAGTTTTAAGCCCTCTAATGGCTGGCC
>JALSHM010000233.1 GCA_026982235.1 Robiginitomaculum sp.
GCCTATTATTACCATAGATGACGACGGGCCAGGCATACCGGGAGATGATTTGGAAATGATTTTCCAGCGTTTTTACACCCGCCGCCCCAAAGGTGCAGCCTTTGGCGACCATTCCGGCCTTGGCTTAGCCATTTGCCGCCAAATCATGACAGCCCACGGTGGTACAATCACGGCGGCTAACCGTATGGACAAAGACGGCAATGTTAAAGGGGCACGTTTTACCCTTACCTTACCGTTACAAACCGCCACATCCGATAAGCGTAAACGTAAATAGGTAAGTCGCAAACGCAAATAACGCTTTTCATTACCTGCGTTATTTGTTTAAGTAGGTCTTTGATTTATGTGAGGCATATCTTGATTGGACTTGTAATCGTAACCCACGGACGTTTAGCCGAGGAATTAAAACTAGCGACAGAACACGTAGTCGGGCCGCTTGACCAATTTGCTACGGTTTGCATTGGTGCTGATGATGACTTGGAACTGGCTAGCCGCTTAGTTCATGAAGCCGTCAAATCTGCGGACACGGGTAAAGGCGTTATGTTATTGACCGATATGTTCGGCGGCACTCCATCTAATTTATCTATAGCTTTGCTCGGGCGGGAGAATGTGGAAATAATCGCCGGAGTTAATTTACCTATGTTAATTAAACTCTCCGAAGCACGACTAGAACTATCTTTAGCAGAAGCCGCACAAACGGCTAAACAAGCTGGGCGCCATTATATAGCCATCGCCTCCGAAGTCATTGCTGGAGAAATAGACGAGTGAAATAAATGAATAATTGCCCCCCTAAAAGTTGTGATGTCCACGAAGCACTCTACTTAAAAAGCACGCGGGTTACCTTGCGCAACAAGCGTGGCCTGCACGCCCGGGCATCGGCCAAATTCGCCGCCCTTGCCCAAAGCTTTGACGCCAAAATCGAAGTCACATCCTGCAATGATATCTGCCAAGAGACCGTAATTGGTGATAGCATTATGGAGCTTCTTTTGCTCGGCTCAGCCTGTGGTGAAGATATATCCATTACCGCCCACGGCCCCGACGCAGAAGCCGCCATTCAAGCACTTGGCGCTTTGGTAGAAGATCGATTCGGGGAGGCGGAGTGAACCGAATATTTTTTATAGGCTTTATGTTTCTCTCTGGCGCGCTCACGGGTTGTGCCAGCAAGCCGTTTTTCCCAAAATCTTATTACCCACCCGACCCATGGGTTAAGGGCTATGCAGATCCGGATGATTGTATCGGCGGCGAAAAACTGGCAGCGGTTAATTTCAAACTCCCAGACTATCCGAGTAAAGCCTACCGTACGGGTCGTCAAGGCTGGGTCATATTGCGCCTTGATGTAGACGCCAATGGACAAACTCAAAATGTAAGAGTTGAGCGCAGCCTACCCACAGGCCTATTTGACAACAACGCAAAATCCGCCGCCAAACAATGGCTGTTCCGCCCCCCGACTGAGCCTCTAAATAATTGCCGTGTGCTGATACGCTACCAACTTGGAAAAGTTAGTTTGGGCGGCTAAAATGGCTATTCGTCCGTCATAGCTACGAAAATTGCGATAAGGCTTATCATGCTCCCATAGCGAAAGGCAGATGCCAACACGGGAGCGCGCATAGCTTCGGAGCGCCAAAGCTCGAACCAGGTTTCACCAATAACAGTAAAGCCAACAAACAACATGAACACTGCAACCCCACAGCCCGTAAGTGCCAGAGTTTTGGCCTGAGTAAACACCGCAGAACTCTCCGCCCGCGCCCGCCACATATACCGTGCGCCCACCAGACATAATATCCCAGCAATCAGTTTTGCCAAAATGATAAATAAGGCACCCGCCGTGATTATCATAGGGTTTGTGGTCGCACGCCATTGGGCACCACCTTCAAATGTTGTCATAGATGTCGCCGCTTTAACTGCCCCCAAAGTCCCGTCCCAATCGGTCAAATTACCAAGAACACTCAGCAAAGCCCACAAAGCCACGCCAAGAACCAATAAGATTTTCATGAACCGCAACATGTTAATGCCCTTTTTTGTTAGTTTGAAATAGGTTTTGGGCAAAACATTATCCCCCTAAAACGCGCCCTCTTCTGGCAATAATATCTCGCGTTTACCCCCTGCGCCGGCTTCGCTGATCATGCCTTCGGCTTCCATGCGTTCGACGATATTGGCAGCGCGGTTATAGCCTATGCTTAATCTGCGTTGGATATAGCTGGTGGAGCATTTGCGGTCGTGGGCGACGATGGCGACGGCTTTGTCGAAAGTTTCGTCGCCAGATTTTGCATTGCCTGTGGCCGGCCCACCGGCTGCGGCTTCTTCTTCGGTGTCGACCGTGATGTCTTCCAGATAGCTTGGCGCGCCTTGGGCTTTGACGAAATTTGCAATCTTTTCGACCTCATCATCACTGACAAATGGTCCGTGCAGACGGCGGGGTTTACGACCCGATGCCATATAGAGCATGTCGCCCATGCCGAGGAGCTGCTCTGCACCTTGCTCACCAAGAATGGTGCGGCTATCGATTTTAGAGCTGACCGAGAAAGAAATCCGGGTCGGGAAATTGGCTTTGATTGTACCCGTAATCACATCCACAGACGGGCGTTGGGTAGCCATAATCAAATGAATGCCCGCCGCCCGCGCCATTTGTGCGAGGCGCTGCACCGTACCTTCAATGTCCTTGCCCGCCACCATCATCAAATCGGCCATTTCGTCGATAACCACAACAATGAACGGCATAAATTCCATTTCCAAAGTCTGGGTTTCGTACATGGCTTCGCCGGTTTGTTTGTCAAAACCCGTCATCACAGTACGGGTCATGGGCGCGCCCGTTTTCGCCGCTTCGCGGACTTTTTCATTAAAGCCGCCAATAGAGCGCACGCCGACCTTGGACATATTACGGTAGCGGTTTTCCATTTCCCGC
>JALSHM010000234.1 GCA_026982235.1 Robiginitomaculum sp.
CCCTAAGAGCATAAGCACATGACCGGGCATATAGATAAGATCTCCGGGTTGGCCATGTTTGAGCCTTGCCAATTTATCTATGCGCGGCGCATCAGCTGTAAAGCGGGCATTATTACCGATTTCACTACGGCCTTGATCGCCAGAATTACGCGGCAATTTTATGCCAAAGCTTTTGTAAATTTCCGAGACAAAACCCGTACAATCGCGCCCATTAAAGCGATGCCCCCACCCATAACGTTCGCCCAAGAACTTGAAGGATTGGCGGATAATATTTTCCTGGGTGAACGGTAAATAGCCAATATTGACATCATGCTTGCGCTGGACAAGTGCGTGCTTAAAATCAAGGCTACCGTCATCATGGCGCACTGGGAGTAAGACCATATGGCTTAGATAAGGATTCTGGCCATAGAGATTATGGGCGAGTTCTTTGGGGCGCGATAGCGGTAGTTTTACACCCATATCAAGCTGAAGTTCCGAAACTTGTGGTGCGTCTGGATTGTAAACTGTCGAGACCTTATCCCCCGTAATGACCAGAAATTTGTCGGAATTTGCGTAGTCAAAAACGGCCTCGCGCGACCCAATGGCAATGTCCGCAAGCGGTGCCCACGCGATATAATTATAGGACTGTATGAGCGCCCATTTACCGTCCGCACTTTCGTGCAATACTGCCACGGCATCACCGGGAAATAATACACTTTCTTGAAATCTTTCAATATCGCGGTCTTTGGCGTCTTTGCTAAACAAAAGATCATGAGTGGGATATGTACGAATCGATGTGCGTCGCACCACAAGTGCAAAGCGCACCGGGTTTGTGTCTTTGACAGTATCCAGATTTAACGCGGCTTCGTAGCGGGAATAATCAGATGCGGTGACAGGTGTGCCGTCCATATAGATGCGCGCATATTTTGGCACTTTACTGATCGAGCGGATACGAGCAGAAAGCTCTGTTTTGGACAGCGTATTGGGAACGGCCTGCACATCATAAAGGTTTGGATCAATAACGGTGTTTTTTTCGTTATAGGATTTGATTGCAGCAGGGCTTAATATTACTTTATCCATGCCAGGCTTTATCCAGTATTCTGGCGAAAGATGTTTTTCCTGAACATCGATAACATCGGACACAAATGTATCTTCAAATCCCAAATCCGTTTCGGATATTTGTTCGTTTATGTGCGCACAGGCTGTCGCTAGAATCGCAAAAGCGGTGCCAAAGAGAATAGTTTTCGTTTTCATAAAATACTCACGATAATGACAACAGAATTTTACCGATGAGGAGGCCGCCTCCCGTACCAATAATATAGCCCAGCATGGCCATCAGCACACCGACAGGAATAAGCGCACGGGAATAGGCAGCGGCTAAAATTGGAGCCGAAGCTACACCGCCAATATTGGCCAGTGACGCCACACCGCAGGAAAACAAATCGAGTTTGAATAATTTTGCCACGACCAACATACAAATTGCGTGGACTGCCAAAACCATAAAACCGGCAGCGACAAAAATATGGGCTTGTCCCAATTCAGCGAAATTTGCCCGCGATGCAATTAACGCAACAATACCGTAAAGTAGTATATTTCCAAGCTCGCTCGACCCAGCTATACCGCCCAGTTTTGTCATGGCGCCGAGCGCACCGAACACGGTAATAATTAGCACCGTCCATGTGGTTTGGGAGAAGAAAGCGCTCTCGGGTAAAAAGCCGGCCAAATATTGCGCAAACGCCGAGGCGGCAAGGCCAATTCCAATTAAAAACATCAAAGATGACGTATTGATTTTTGCATCCGAATTTTGTGCCTTCACTTCAATCCTGGCGCTCACCTCATCAATGAGCTTCGTATTACTTTTCGTCCATTTGTTAAATTGTGGCGATAAGGGTACAAAGGCGAGCAACAACATCACCCAAATCGCATAATTGATCGAATCCATAAGCAATGTATATCCCATACTTGCATCAGGGATATTAAGCGCGCCTTGCACGGCAACCATATTGCCAGTGCCGCCCATCCAGCTTCCGCCCAATGCGGCAAAACTCATCCATGCCGTATCGGGCAACCACGCTTTGAGAACCAAAAACGTGATGATAAAGCCAAGACCGATACTGAGACTTGCGGTGATAAAGGCGAGGATCATTTTGGGGCCAAGCGCAGCAATCTGCCTGATGTCGCCCTTGAGCAATAATAGAAAAATCATCGATGGTAGCAGATTGCTTTTTACGGCTTTGTAGGTGGTGTTGATACTGTCAGTTTTCGTCCAAAGTTCAAAAGTTGAGAGAAGCATGACCGAGAAATACAAAATGACTATGCCGGGAATAATCTTGAAAATACGGTATTTATTTGCACCTTCTGCCATGGCGATTAGTCCGCAAATTGCAAATAATATAGCCAAATATGTAAATCCATTTGTAATCATGTTTTCTCGCTCGCCCCTTTATTTTTTCGCGTAGTCCTGTACTTCGTTCAGTACGCGCAACAAATTGCCGCCCCATATTTTATTGATATCTTTTTGGCTGTAACCGCGCTTAACCAGTTCTTTGGTGATATTCATAGTCTGCGAAGCATCCATCCAGCCCACAATTTTGCCGCCGCCGTCAAAATCAGATGTAATACCAACATGATTTACACCTACAATTTTTACGACATGATCAACATGGTCAATAAGATCAGATACACTAGCGGGCGCGGCGAGCATATTTACCTGTTTCATTTTCGCATCAAAAATATCTTGCTGTTCTTCGTCCATGGAAAGAAAAGCCAAGTCGTCCTCAAGCCCCATTTCTTTGCGTATTTCGTCTTTGTGTGCCTGTTGCTCAGGTGTCAGGCTTTTGAGGTAGGGGCCATAAGCTACAATTTGCAGTACACCACCATTTTTGGCCAAGGCGCGTATTTGTTCATCGTCCAGATTG
>JALSHM010000235.1 GCA_026982235.1 Robiginitomaculum sp.
CTGGTGTTTTTGAAAAAGAAGAATGGATTGCTCAGGCCAAAGAGATGATAGGCGGTGCCGAGCCGCGCGCTCAGGTCGATAAAGACCTCGCGGCCAAGATGCTAAAAGGCCAAGAAGCAGGTAAGGAATAATAGTCATGAAACTTGATGTGCAAACATTAGCGGCTAAGAAATCGGGGTCTGTGACCTTGGATGAAGCTGTGTTCGGCTGTGAGCCGCGCAAAGATATACTTCACCGCATGGTGCGTTACCAATTGGCAAAACGCCGTGCTGGTACGCATTTTGTGCAAGAGCGTGGTGATGTGAAGAAGACAACCAAGCGGATTGGTCGTCAGAAGGGCGGCGGTACTGCGCGTCATGGTAATGGGTCTGTATCTCAGTTCCGTGGTGGTGGTAAAGCCCACGGTCCGCGTGTTCGTGATCATTCGCATAAGTTACCGAAGAAAGTTCGCGCAATGGCATTGCGTCACGCTCTGTCCGCTAAAGCAGGGTCTGGAGAGATAGTCATTCTTGAGGATGCTGTGTTGAAGGCTGCTAAAACCGCAGATTTGAAAAAGTCTTTGGCGAAACTAGGTCTTGAAAATGCATTACTTATTGGCGGTTCTTCCGTCGATGAGAATTTTTCAAAAGCCGCGCGTAATATTCCAAACTTTGACGTTCTGCCGTCTCAAGGTGCGAATGTTTATGATATTCTTAGGCGTCATACATTGGTACTGACCAAGCAGGCGGTTTCAGACTTGGAGGCTAGATTAGCATGAGTATGAAAGCTAAATATTACGATGCAATTGTTGCGCCAATTATTACAGAAAAAGCAACAATTCTGTCTGAGCATAATCAGGTGATTTTTGAGGTCCCGGTGACGGCAACAAAACCAGAGATTAAAGAAGCTGTTGAGCAATTGTTCAAAGTGACGGTGGAAGCTGTCAATACGATCCGCCAAAAAGGCAAGACCAAAGTGTTTCGTGGTCATGCCGGACGGCGTAAAACGATTAAAAAAGCAATTGTTACGCTCAAAGACGGCGATACAATTGATATTGCTAGCGGTCTGTAGGAGGAAAACATGGCGTTAAGAACTTATAATCCAACCTCCCCGTCGCGCCGGGCATTGGTGCAAGTTGACCGTAGGGAGCTCTATAAGGGCAAGCCCGAGAAAACTTTGACCGAGGGTCTGAGTAAAAAAGGCGGGCGTAATAATGCGGGTCGTATCACTATGCGCCGTCAAGGAGGTGGTCACAAACGGTCTTACCGGATTATCGACTTTAAACGTCGTAAATTCGACGTGCCTGCAACCGTGGTTAATCTGCAATATGATCCAAACCGGACGGCTTTTATTGCGCTTCTTAAGTATAAAGACGGCGAAAAAGCTTATATTATTGCTCCCCAGCGTCTTGCCAAAGGCGATACGGTGATTGCGGGTAAAAAAGTTGATATTAAGCCGGGCAATGCTATGCCAATTCGCGCTATTCCGGTGGGGACGATTATCCACAATATTGAAATGAAACCCGGCAAGGGGGCGCAAATTGCCCGCTCTGCTGGCGCATATGCCCAGCTGGTTGGTCGGGATGGTGGTTATGCACAAATCAGGCTCAAGTCTGGTGAAGTGCGCTTAATCCACCAAGAATGTATGGCGACGATTGGTGCGGTTTCAAACCCGGATCATATGAACATAAATCTAGGTAAGGCTGGTCGCAAACGCTGGCTTGGTAAGCGTCCACAGGTTCGCGGCGTGGCCATGAACCCGGTTGATCACCCTCACGGTGGTGGTGAAGGGCGTACATCAGGTGGCCGTCACCCGGTTACGCCTTGGGGTAAACCAACAAAAGGGGCGCGCACGCGCTCAAACAAAGCTTCGGATAAGTTTATTATCCGTTCGCGTCACAAGAAAAAGAAACGCTAAGGATTAGATATGCCACGTTCTGTATGGAAAGGTCCATTTGTTGATGGGTATCTGCTGAAAAAAGCAGAGGCTTCTCACGCTGAAGGCCGTAGAAAACCGATAAAAACATGGTCGCGCCGTTCTACGGTGATGCCACAATTTATTGGCCTGACATTTCAGGTCTATAACGGGAAGAAATTCATCCCGGTATTGATCAGTGAAGATATGGTAGGGCATAAATTGGGTGAGTTCTCACCGACGCGCACATATTATGGTCATGGTGCCGATAAAAAAGCCAAGCGGGGTTAGAGATGTCGAAGCAAAAAAATAAACGCCGCGTCGCGGATAATGAAGCTATGGCCAAGGTGCGTATGCTACGAACCAGTCCGCAAAAGCTCAACCTTGTTGCGCAAATGATACGTGGCAAGAAAGTGCAAACCGCCCTTGATGATTTGACATTTAGCCGTAAGCGGATTGCAAAAGACGTTTACAAATGTCTGTACTCCGCCATTTCCAATGCGGAAAATAATCATGGTCTCGATCTTGACGATCTGATTGTTTCAGAGGCGTTTGTTGGTAAAAACCTAGTTATGAAGCGCTTTAAAGCACGAGCGCGCGGTCGCGGTGCTAAAATTTTGAAGCCGTTTTCCGAGCTTACAATCATCGTTCGCGCCCCTGAAATGGGTCAAGAGGAGGTTTCCTAATGGGACAGAAAGTAAATCCAATTGGCTTGCGCCTCGGTATTAACCGGACTTGGGAATCTCGCTGGTATGCAAACACCAGTGAATATGGCGATATGTTGCATGCTGATTTGACCATGCGCAATTATATTTTCAAAGAATTGGCGGCAGCATCGATTTCGCGCGTTATCATTGAGCGCCCGCACAAGACATGTCGCATTACAATCCACACGGCGCGTCCGGGGATTGTTATCGGTAAAAAAGGTGCAGATATTGAAGTTTTGCGGACAAAATTACAAAAATATGTGGACGGTGAATTGTTCATCAATCTTGTTGAAGT
>JALSHM010000236.1 GCA_026982235.1 Robiginitomaculum sp.
TGTGGCTATGCGTAGGTTTTATAGACCCTCAACCAAATGGGGATATTTTTATGAGAAAGTCACACTCTGTTAGCGCCGTATTTTGTGCGGTCTTTATTGCATTTTCGGCCACCGCAACAGAAGCGGAAGATTTAGCGGCAGGTATCAAATGTATTGAAGCCAAACAAATTGTCAAAATGTCGCGCAAATTTGATAAGCTGAAACCTGAGAAAAAAGATACAGTCAGCACAGTCCCGTCCATGCAAATAACCGCCTTGGAAGGTGCCAGCTTACCCGAACGCGTATATTTCCGACACGGTACAACTGAAACATTTTTTAATATGGATAAAGACGGTTGGATCGTGGATTTTGATCGCATTGGCTCTATGGATAAAAAAGGTGAACTTTGTATGCAAGGCGCACAATTTGCAGGCAAAAAAGATGAAGAATTCGGTATCAATTTGTCTATAGATTTTGATGTTGTGTTTAAGAACACATCCGGTACGCACACACTGGCGGAACTCTTAGACGGTGCCAAAGACGGCAAGTCCCATTACAAAAAAATGTTCCCTGGGCCCATGGCGCTTATGGTGCCAAAAATGACCCATGTGGGCGTGGTATATTTGGATGAAGACGCGGCGCTGGCTAGCTTTGCACCACAAATTTTCGCGACCAAAGGCGGTGAGAAAATCAAAGGACTATTGGTGGAAAACTTTGGTGACATGTTTGTCGTTGGCCTAGAAGAGTTGCAAAATCTGGGCGCAGACGGACTAAAAATTGAAGATAAAAAATACCAACTCACCCCTATCCCCAGCATTGAGAAAATGAAATCTCTAGGGTTTGCTGAAGACGAGGAAGGGGAGGAAGATGGGAGGTAGGGCAAGACCTTAAATAACACTAACCTGGTTAGACTTATACATGTCAGTATTGCACATCGTATCATGGCGCAAATTTTAAAAATTCGGGCATGGTCATGCGCTCAATTATGTTTTTGGCTCTGTCATACAGAAAAAATTTAATTTATTGCCGTCAAGGTCGCGACAAAATCCGGCGTAAAAACCATCATCACCGCGCGGCCCAGCCGGGCCTTCGTCGCTTGCGCCCAGCTTCATAGCTAGGGCATACATTTTATCAACCATTTCGGAGTTTTCCATTGCAAATGCTGTCATGGAGCCATTGCCGACGGTGGCCTTCTTGCCGTCATAGGGGACATGAACACAAAAGCCGGGCGTGTCGGGAGCCTGAGACCATAACACGAAACTACCTGCTTCTTCCATAACCCGCACCGCGCCGATTTCAGCCATTAAGACGTCATAAAATTCTACGGCTTTGTCCAATTTATTTGTACCTACGGTTTGATATCCAATCATGATGTGTCCTATTGTTGGTGCGAGGCCAAGGCCGAGCTTGGTTTTTTACTTTACAAAGTGCCTCTAGCACACCCATACTGACAGCAGTATGTCAGGAGAGGTCAATGAAAAAAACGGAGCGTCTCTTTCGCATTATAGACCGTTTGCGCGGGCATAGTATTGCCGTGACAGCGGCGCAATTGGCGGCGGAATTTGGTGTTTCTGAGCGCACAATTTACCGGGATATGAAATCCCTCGAAGACCAGGCCATTCCGGTGGAGGGCGAGGCGGGGGTTGGCTATATGCTGGGCGCCGGGTTCGACGCCCCGCCTAT
Source organism: Robiginitomaculum sp. (assembly GCA_026982235.1). Lineage (GTDB taxonomy): Bacteria > Pseudomonadota > Alphaproteobacteria > Caulobacterales > Maricaulaceae > Robiginitomaculum_A. Next base: position 1,663 of record JALSHM010000236.1, read on the forward strand.
GGCTTTTGACCGGGACGAATTAGATGCGCTGGTCATTGGTCTTAGATTTGTTGGTCGTGAGGCCGACCCGATTTTACAAGGTGCGGCCTTGTCGGCGCTGGAGAAAATCCGCGCGGTTTCGACGACAAATTTTGCGCCAGAGGACACGGCGCTCTATGCGCCAAATTTTGGCCACCATGTGCATTTACATATGATGAGCATATTGCGGCTCGCCATACGCAATGCGGCGGTGATGGACTTGCAATATGAAGCTTTGTCGGGTGCGGTTACCACTCGCGTGGTCAAGCCGCTGGCTTTGATATTTTTCCCGAACGCCCATTTATTGGCGGCGTGGTGTGAGCTACGCCAAGACTACCGCAATTTCCGCATAGACCGCATCACCCAAGCCCGCGACACAGGCGCAAATTTCGTGCGCGAAAAACGAGGATTATTGGGCGGCTATAAAGCGCAGGTGGACGGGGAGCATGGGCGGGAGAAAACCCGATAACTGTCATCCCGGGCTTGACCCGGGACCTCGTATTTTAGTCTAATCAGTGAGATCCCGGCTCTGCACCGCAAGTACGGTTTGGCCGGGATGACAATTAAATCGGCTTAATCAATGCATGTTTTTTCTTGCCGATAGAGACCTTAATCACACCGTCCTCATTAACGTCGTCCCTTGATAATATTGCCCGTCCGTCCGCCACTTTTTCATCGTTTATTTTCAGCGCACCAGCCTTTATGTGGCGTTTAGCTTCCCCGTTCGATGCGCAAAGTCCGGTCAGGACACCTGCGCCCAATGCTGTGATATTTTCCAACTCGTCCCGTTTTACTTCAAAGGTTGGCAAGCCTTCTGCAGCACCGCCTTGTTCAAATGTTTTTTGCGCCGTCTGTTCAGCCGCCTGCGCCGCGTCCGCCCCGTGCAGCATGGCGGTCGCTTCATTGGCGAGCCGGATTTTAGCTTGGTTAATGTCAGCACCCTCAAGGGCTTCGAGTTTAGCAATTTCGCCCAAAGGTAAATCTGTGAACAGTTTCAAGAACCGACCCACGTCCGCGTCTTCGGTATTGCGCCAAAACTGCCAGTAATCATAGGGCGACAGGGTGAAGTCTTTGCCGAGGCTTGCATCAGCATTCAGCCAGCGCGCACCATCAGCCGTCTTGCCCATTTTACCGCCGGATGCAGTGGTGATGAGCGGTGTGGTAAAGCCGTAAACCTCTGCCCCCTCAAGCCGGCGCAGT
>JALSHM010000237.1 GCA_026982235.1 Robiginitomaculum sp.
CTTTGATGATAAATCCAAGACACGGCTTTATATTGACCCCATAGACGGCGCATTGGTCAATGTGCGTACCCGCTTGTGGCGTACATTTGATTTTATGTGGATGCTACATATTATGGATTACAAAGATCGTAGCAATTTTAATTTATGGTGGCTCAAATTGGCTGCCTTTGCCGCGTTACTGTTTGCGCTGAGCGGCGCGGCGCTGGTCACGCACCGGGTGTTTTTACGGCCCCGGCCGCAAAAATCCAAACCCCGTTAAAGACTGTTATCAAGAAAATTGCAGCGCCCTTAACTTGGCATACAGCCCATCTTTTTTCATCAATTCCCCATGTGTGCCGCTCTCGACAATTTGGCCATCATCTAACACGAATATGCGGTCTGCATTTTTCACCGTGGAGAGCCTGTGGGCAATGACAAATACAGTGCGGCCTTGGGTGAGCGTTTCGAGCGCAGTTTGTACTTTGTCTTCTGATTCTGCATCCAATGCGCTAGTGGCTTCGTCGAGCAAGAGTATGGGCGCATCCCGCAGAATAGCGCGCGCCAATGCAATACGCTGTCTTTGACCGCCGGATAATTTACCGCCGCCCTCCCCGACACGGGTCTGGTAGCCGTTTTTTAATCCCGTGATAAAATCGTGGGCGGCAGCGGCTTTGGCAGCAACCTCTATGTCTTTTGCACTTACATCTTTGGCACTTATATTTTCGGGATTGGCGCCCGTGCGACCAAAACCAATATTGGCTGCAACCGTATCGTCGAACAAAGTTATGTCTTGGGACACCAGAGCCATCGCATCTCGCAAGGAGGTGAGTTTGACATTCTTAATGTTGGTGCCGTCAATAGAAATACTGCCGTCCGTCACATCATATAGCCGGGCGATAAGATTGATAATCGTAGATTTGCCGCCACCCGACGGCCCGACCAAAGCAATGGTCTCGCCGGGTTTAACTTTGAAACTAAGGTCGCGAATAGCTTGGGTGCCGTCCCCATAGGTGAAGCTTACATTTTTGAATGCGAGAGCGCCTTGGACGTCCTCAAGTATTACAGCGTCCACTGCTTCGGTAATCCTCGGCTGCGTGTCGATAACATTAAAGACCCGGTGCAAGGCCGCCAAGCCTTCTTGCACCACATTATTCAGCGTGCCCAGCGCACGGGCTTTGGGCGCAGCTAATCCCAAAGCTGCTAAGACCGCGACAAGTTCACCGCCTGTGGCGTCACCCTTAGCCATTTGGTAAACCCCAAAAGCCAAAACACCCGCAACCGCTATGCCGCCCAAAACTTCCATTACGGGATCGACACGGGCTTGGTTGGTCACGAGCTTTAGATAGAGCCGGATACGCTCTGTAAAGGCGGCACCAAGACGTTTGCTTTCATATTTTTCGAGATTATAAGTGCGCACCATACGGGTGCCTGACAAGCTCTCATTTAGGAGCGCCGTAATATGCCCCATTTGGGTTTGCGCCTCGTGGGAGGTACCACGAATTTTTTTGGAAATTTTGATAATCGGCAATATGGCTAAGGGATAGACCAATAAAATGACCAAAGACATTTGCCAATTATGATAAAACATAGCCCCAATGAGCAAGACTAGCGTCAGCAGATCGCGAAACAAATTATTCGTCGTGCGCAAAAGCGCCGTCGCCACCAGGTTCACATCATTGGTGAAGCGTGAAATATGCGTGCCGACGCTTTGGCTGGTTAATTGCTCATAGTCCGATTTTTGCAAGGCAGCGAACATGGCTTTTTGCAAATCACCAACGACATTTAACGCCACTTTGTTGGATAACACAGATTGGATGAACAAAGATAATCCGGATATGGCCGTCAGGCCAATGACCACAGGCACGACCAGTTTTACAAAAGCCAGTGTGGCAATTTCAGCCTGTTGCCCTGTTACGCCCCCCGCAACCTCTCCCGCCACACCTTCAGTCATGTTATCGACGATAAATTTAAACAACCATGTGTAAGCAGCGGTCGCTGCCGCGACCACGGCCATAAACACAAATGCCAGTAAAAGCGCACCCAAATGGCGGCGGATATATTCCTGCCACAAGCGTCCGACCAAGCGTTTATCTTCGCCTTTTAAATTTAGAATATTGGTCTTTTTGCTTTTGGAGGCCACGCGCCTTGCCTAGCCTATAATACCGTCATTATCTGGATCAATCAGGTCATGGGCATGGAGAATGAAGAAGCGCATATGGGCGTTATCCACTGTACTTTGGGCGGCATCTTTCCACGCATCATAGGCTTTGGCGTAATTCGGGTAGGCACCAATATAGGTCATGGCACTCAGGTCAATAAATTCGGTCTTCATAGGATCCACCAATTCGCCGCCTATGACGATATGTAGAAGCTGCTTAGGTTTTTTTTCATCTTTACGGTCAGACATTTTGGTCTCCAAAAGTTTTGGGTTGGCGGGTGTGCCATGGGTTTTCACTTGCGACAATAACAAAGTATGTAGGCGTGGGCTAGCACAAATAACGCCGTTTTCTTTGACATGGTCTTTGGCGTAATGAAACCCATTGCCGTCCAAATCTGTTATGACGGCTCCGGCCTCGCGAGCGATGATTTCTGCTGCTGCCAAATCCCAATCGGACTTTGGCGTAAATGACACGGTCGCATCACGCTGGCCTGCCGCGACCATAACTATTCTATAGGCCATGGAATTGCGAATAGACACTTTCATATCCGGCCAGCCAAGTTTCTTAAATTTGCGCGGATAGCCGACAATGGTACAGCCCTCTATGGACGCGCAACCGCTCGGTTTTATCGCCTTACCGTTCAGCCGCGCTCCGCCGCCCAAACAGGCTTCATACATTTCATCGCTTATGGGATTATAGACAACCCCCGTAATAGCCTTGCCATCTTCAATCACGG
>JALSHM010000238.1 GCA_026982235.1 Robiginitomaculum sp.
CTTAAAAGAATTAGATATCAAGATTGATGCACACCCAATCAACAAGTTAGCGGAAATCCGTAATAACATCGAGCACAAACATATTACGCACCCTAAGGAGACAGTCAGGTCAGCTATTGCTGATTCTCTGCCACTAATCACTGACCTCCTAAGAGCTCATCTTGGCACTGACCCAGCAATAGAGTTGGGGGGCACTTGGATTGAGATGTTGGAAGTCGAAAAGCTACATATGGTTGAGGTTGAATCTTGCCTTGAAACAATTAAAGAGGTTTCATTCTATTCAAACTCTGTTGAAAAATATAGGTTAGTTTGCCCAGAGTGTGATACAAAATTAATGGCGCAGAAAGACCCTGAAAATAGCATGCAAGAAGAAATGCAATTAATTTGTAGGACGTGTGGTGACGAGTCTGAAACAGAACAGATAATTTTACATACGTTAGAAGAAGCAACATGGACTGAGCATTATTTGCGTGTAAAAGATGCTGGAGAAGATGGCCCTTGTTTATTGTGTCCAGAGTGTGGAAATGATTCATATGTTGACTTTGAAGGGATATGTGCTGTTTGCGGCTATTGCATAGAGCAATTAGATTGCGGCAGTTGTGGTGAACCGCTAACCCATGACGAAATAGCTTGCCCGAATGATATGCATTTTTGCAGCTACTGCTATCATAAGTATCAAAAGGTTATGAGGGAATAATTACAGATAAACAGCGCTTAGAAAAAAGCCCCGCCATTTCTGACGGGGCTTCGTTAAAGGTCTTATACAGTAGCGGTACTTAGGCGGCTAGATGCGAGTAGCGTTTGACCATTTGCAGGGTTTTGTGGCCGAGGACTGCCGCGATTTCGAGCAGTGTGGCGCCATTCATGGCGAGGTAGCTGGCGGCACTATGGCGTAGGTCATGGAAGCGGAAGTCTTGGATTTTTGCTTTATCTCGTGCATTTTCCCAAGCTTTGCGAATATCAATAGGTTTTAGGCCATCATGGCGCGGAAACAGCCATTTGGTTTCTACATCTTTAGAGCGTACCCGTACTGCTTTCTCCACATAGCCATCAAATGCCTGACCTAAAGGGGCCAGCTCAGCCCGTTCCAGTTCAAATACTTCATCAATCGTTTGGTCTTGGGGCTTATAAATCCTGTCCGGTAACGGCGGCTCGTTGATAAAACTTAGTTTACCGCTTTGTGTACCTTGCCATTCCATCAAAAGACTTCCAGATATTTATAATTATCTTCAAACCGTAGAGACATAATTGGCCTTGGTGAGGTTGCTTAGGGTTCTCTCTGTTTTCGTTACAGGTGCGATAATGAGGATACTTGATGAATTTCAAGGTCTTTTTTCCCCGCCGCATGCAGCTTCCTCGCGCAACAAAATATACCTTGAAATTCATCTGGCTCGCATCCTTGGAAGAATTGCACCAACTCAAACAAGGAGAAAACCGATGAGTAACAAGACAAAACCTGATTACATTGCCTATGACGTTACAGAAGGTAATAAAGATCAATCAATCTGGCACCCCGTAGGGGCCGCCTGGAACCACAGTGACAATAAAGGCATCAATATTGTTCTTTATGCTGTGCCGGTTACCGGAAAAATCACTCTCAGAACGCCACAAAGCGATAAAGACAAATAAACCATTTGGGCCGCAGATATAGTCTGCGGCCTTTCCTTGAAGGGAAATCATAAGACAAGCCCCTTAGATTTTTAAACACCTTGCAATGTAAAAATGAATTAGTGCTTATTCACCCCTTAATAATGGTGGATCTTTCATATATTTCATCATCATTGTAGAAATCGATGATTGAGCCTCCAGAAGTTTCCCACGCAACTTGCTGACAGTGATATATCCCGCGTTTACATCGCGGTCTATTTTGTGATTCATGAGTATTTTTACCTGTAACTCAGTGACTTCGGCATATTCGGCTATGGTTCTGTAGGTTTGGCGTAAATCATTCCCCCAGTGAGAGAGCTTGGTGCGGTCTTCATTCTGTGAGGACAGATGGCCGGACTTGCTGTTGTTTACAGGGAATATCCATTCTGAACCGGGCGATAAATGGTTGCCGATTTTTATGGCTCTGATCAAACAGCGGCGCATGGGACGGGAGAGGGGGATATCGAAGGCTCTGTCCTTTCCGCCCTTTGGTTCCGGGATATGTAAAATGGATTTTCGGATACTCAGATGGCTGCGTTTTGCCTTTTTCAGAGCATCAGGCCTGTGCCCACTGAGCAGGGTGAAGAGGTGAAACTCACGACGAATGGGACTGTTGAGGGCTTTGCGCTGGTCGTTCCATTTTGCGAGGTCTTCCGGACCCATGGCGGTATTACGTCTTTTCATTTCATAAAAATCAATGGCCGTTACCGGGTGCTTTTCCGGCAGGCTGCGGTCCAGCTTGTCCGAGGCATAGCGGTAAATGGCGCGGAATATGCGCATTACATTATTGGCGGTGGCAATGCCGTTATTTTCAATCATGTAATTATAGCGTTCAACCACCTCCCCCGTTGAGGAGACAAAACTGGACAGGGGCCGGTCCAGCCAGTCGGCGATATTATTGTGAATATAGTTCTGATAGTTCCGGATGGTGTTGGGCGACCGGTTCTTGCGCTCCATATGGTTGGTTTTATATCTCTCCCAGGCCTGTCTCAGGGTGATTTTGTTTTTCACAATATTATGGGAGTTTGGGGCTTGATAATAGGCGGTCCGGGGCGTGCCGAACCGGTCACGGTGCGGGGGTATGATCCCCTGGCTGATGGAGAGGATGTCCTGCTGTGCGATAAGGCGTGCGCGGCGGGTGGTGATGTCGCCGAAACGGCCAATGGTCCGGCGGATTATTCTGATACGCTGGCCATTTTTCCGCAGGTCTGCCTG
>JALSHM010000239.1 GCA_026982235.1 Robiginitomaculum sp.
CCACTACCGCCCCAAGACCGAATTGCCACTCAAACCGGAACCAAATGTAAATAAGCACCATTATGAGCGCCGCAATAACGGCCTCAATACCTTTTTTCTTAAGCTCCCCCGAAACCTTGGTGCCTAAAACTTGGACGCTTAAAGTGTTCTCCATATTGGCGACTTCCGGGTACATTTCTATAACGGCATCTTGAATAGATTTTAGGGCAACTTGTTGTGCCTTATCATCATTTTCATCACCTTCAAGAGCGGCCTGTTTTGACACGGACAAGCGAATGGCTTGAACTTTGTCTTTATCGCTTTGCCCAATGGTTTGGATAGCCAATTCCCCAAGACCAAGTTTTGGCCCCAAGTCACGTATCGCACTCAGGTCAGCGTCCGTTGGGCTTTCGTCTAGGTGAAATTCCCAAACCGTACCGCCTTTAAAGTCCAGGCCGTAATTTAGGTTTTTTGTCGTGAACAAATAGATAGAGGCAATGATTGCCAATACAGAAAGAGCCATTGCGAAAACACGAACCTTTAAGAAAGGAATATTGGTTTCCTTAGGCATATGGCGAATTAGAGATATATCAAACATGGGGCACCTATATTGGGAGAGTTTTGGGGCGCGCATGGCGCAACCAGGTGGCAGTCATCAACCTTGCGACGACAACGGCAGTAAATACGGACATGACAATACCGATGGACAAGGTCACAGCAAAACCACGAATGGGCCCAGAACCAACAAAGTATAGTGTCAGCGCCGCAATCAATGTGGTGATATTGGCATCCAAAATCGGTGCGAGCGACAGTCGGTAGCCTGTATCAATAGCATTGATAGGCCCGCGTCCATTTTGTGTTTCCTCGCGGATACGCTCAAAAATCAACACATTAGCGTCAACCGCCATGCCAATGGTCAGGATAATCCCGGCAATCCCCGGCAAGGTCAATGTCGCCCCCAAGAGCGATAACGCCCCTGCGATCAATATAATATTTGTTGCGAGCGCAATATTGGCAAATGTCCCGAACCGTAGTCCGTAACTCAACCACATAAATATAGCCACACCAACAAGGCCGAGCATGGACGCTATTTTACCTGCATTGATACTGTCAGCCCCAAGCTCCGGCCCGACTGTGCGTTCTTCGGCGATATTAAGCTTGGCCGGGAGCGCACCAGCATTCAAGTATAAAGCCAACTCCTTAGCGCTTTGCATAGTAAAATTGCCCTCAATAAAACCACTGCCGCCGCAAATAGCCCCATTGATATTCGGCGCCGTTATAATCTCGCCGTCAAGAACAACTGCGAAAGGTTCATTCACATGCTTGGCAGTGAAATCGCAAAATTTGCGTGCGCCTCTGGCATTGTATTTGAAGTTCACAATCGGATAATTTCCCGTAGGGTGCAGGCCTTCGCTGGCGTTTTTAAGATCCGCACCGGATACAATTTCCCGGTCAACCACCATCATATAGCCGCCACCATTTTTTTGCGGATATGCGACCTTGCCCAAGGGGCACTGTTCGTCCTGAACACAGCTTTCCATGACCAATGCATCAACCACAGCTACTTCATGAAAACCAAGTTTCGCAGTTTTAGCAATGCGATCTTTCAACTCGTCCACATCCTTGGCACCGGGAACTTGTAGTAAAATACGCTCCGCACCTTCTTTGGCCAAAGTCATTTCGGTTGTACCCGACGGGTCAATCCGCTTGCGAAGCACCTGAATTGATTGGGCGATCGTGCGGTCGCTAATATATTTGATATTCTCTTCAGAAACCATCACTTTATATCGGGTCTCGCTGAGTTTCTCAATATCGAGGGTGTTGCCGCCACCGCCAATTACATTCGAATCAACAGGTTCAGATTGTGCGCGAATAATCGGTGCGCCTTTCTCAGCATCTCCTGCATTTTTGAACGTTACGAAGATAGCCTCATCGTGAATGCGCAGAGTGGCAGAGATGCGTTCCTCGCGCAGAGCCGCACGCAAGCCAGCAAGCTCCGCCTTTAGCGTTTTCTGTACACCGTCCTTAAGGTCAACCTCCAAAAGTAAGTGGGCGCCGCCTTGTAGATCGAGGCCAAGATTAAGGGTTTGCTTGGGGAGAAAACCTGGCAAGGATTTGCGCGTTTTCTCGGACAGCACATTCGGCAATGCAAACAGTAAGCCGAGCATGATAGCCCCAAGAACAATTGTTATTTTCCAACGTGAAAAATGCAACATTGCATTTCTCCTTTATAATATGAGTGGATAGGTAATGTACCGCGCCAAATGTCAGGCCGTACTACTAGGGGATAACCGCCAATATGCAAACTTATTTTTACGAGTTAACAGGCAAGCATAGCGGTTTAGGAATTTGCTAAACAGTTAAATCAATAACGCGAGATTTAGTCGGCCTAGTGCCTGCATTTAGCTTAAGGGCTATGTCTTTGGCCTCTTTCATAGTAAAATTATTTTGTATGAAAAATCCGCCGCCGCAAATCGCGGTTTTGATGGTAGGGTGTGATAAAACCTCACCGTTGAATACGATAGCAAAAGCCTTGCCAATATGTTTAGATGTAAATTCGCAAAGCCTCTTATTTCCACCAGGTTTCAAAGTAAAATTAACAACCAGGGAAGCATCTCTAGGGTGCGCACTTGCAAATGCCTCTTTTATGTCTGTATTATGAAGGGTGTTATCTGTATTATGAAGGGTGTTATTTGCCTCCAACATTATATATCCACTACCATCTTTATGGGGGACGGCAATTGCTCCAAGTGGGCACTGGTCTTTCGCCACACAAAGTTCTAAAACGCCTTGAGCGGCATGGACAACTTTATTAAAGGAAAATCCAACACCTGTTTTGCCAACACGCGCACGGTCTTGTGATGGTTTTGCGACCAATTC
>JALSHM010000240.1 GCA_026982235.1 Robiginitomaculum sp.
GTTCAATCGATCTGTGCAACATAGTTGAGAGATTGGCAGGGGTCATGTGCAAGCGCCCATCAGCGCAGTCCGCAGAAGGGCTTACGGTCGCGGCATTGGCCGACCACATGCTGGAAGCCGAACTCATATTGCGTACCAAAACCGGATTACTGCGCCAGGCATGGGCAAGAACCTCTTCGTCGCTACCCGAAAACCCCATCAAGCGCAGTTCAGGGATATTAGGGCGGGCTTGTGGGGGCAATACGCCCTGAACCAAGCCTGCATCCGCCATAAGCTTCATTTTTTGCAAGCCTTGCAAAGCGGCGGCACGCGGGCTTGCTACAAGACCTTTATTCTTGGCACTGGCCAGATTGCCCGTGGATAAACCACCATAATTATGGGTCGGCCCGATGAGACCATCGTAATTCGCCTCTTGCGCATTCTGTATCCCTAGCATGTGGACAAGCCTTTCGCTGCCTGCATCTCAACTCTATCCGCAATTTGACTAGCCATGGGCCAAGCACAGAAATCTGCGGCATAATAAGCGCCCGGATTATGATTGCCCGAAGCACCAGGGCCGCCAAATGGCAAAAAGCCAGCCGCACCCGTTGTCGGGCGATTAAAATTGACCACACCAGCCCGAATTTTCCGGCGAAATAGCTCCCAGTTTTTCGGATCATCACTGATGAGGCCAGCAGACAATCCAAAACGGGTATTGTTGGCCTCGGCAATGCCAGCTTCCAGAGACGGTACACGAATAATTTGCATGACCGGGCCAAAGATTTCTTCATCGGGAACCGTTACACCCGTCACATCGACAATACCCGGATGGATAAAGGCAGGACCACGCTGCAAAATTTCTGTCTTTTGGATAACATTACCCCCTAATTTATGGGCACGTTCAACCACATGCCCAGCAATACCCGCGCTAATTACGGGACCAATGAAAGCCTCTTGCGGGTCGTTCCAAGCGCCCACCTTCATGCTCTCGACCATAGCCATTACGGCATCTTGTACAGCATCGCCCTGCTTTCCTTCGGGCAAGAGTATCCGCCTGGCGCATGTGCATCTTTGACCAGATGTAATAAACGCCGATTGCACGATTATACTGGCCGCAGCATTGGTGTCTGCCACATCCCAAAGCAAGAGCGGGTTATTGCCGCCAAGCTCCAGCGCCAAAACAATCTCTGGGCGCCCGCCAAACTTTTCATGGATAAATTTGCCCGTTCCCGCCGCGCCGGTAAACAGCACACCGTCAACATCTGGGTGGTCAAGCACTGCAGCACCTGTATCCCTTGCGCCTTGCACCATATTTATCACGCCAGGCGGAAAACCAGCTTGCGCATATAGTCCCATTAAAAATTCACCAACCGCAGGACATTGCTCACTAGGCTTAAACACCACAGTATTACCTGCGATAAGCGCCGGAATGATTTGCCCGTTAGGCAAATGCGCGGGGAAATTATAAGGGCCGAGTACCGCCATAACACCGTGTGGTCTGTGTTGCAGATCCGCACGGCCAAATGCGGTTGGTGTGCTTGAAGTTCCAGTTCTATCATCATAAGATTTAAGGGAAATATCCACTTTGCCAGCTACCGCACCTGCCTCACCTTGCGCATCCCAAAGCACTTTTCCTGTTTCACGGGCAATGAGCTCTCCCAATTTTTCTTTGCTGGCCAGCGCAATATCTTTGAAGCGCAAGACGATTTCACGGCGTGCTTCCAAGGAGGTTTCAGACCAAGCCTCAAAAGCCTTTTTTGCTGCGAGAAATGCGGTATCTACGTCCCCTTTTGTGGCCGCTCCGCCTTGCCAAATTATGGCGCCGCTAGCCGGGTCAATGCTGTCAAATTCTGACCCATTAGCCGCTTGCCAGCGCCCATCAATAAAATTGCCTTTAGACATTATTTCATTCCTATTCTTGTAGCATATACACGCACTTTATCGCCTGGCTGTAACATGAGAGCCTGTAAAGCATTATTGGGAATATACACACCATCATCACCAAAGCTAACCTTGGCATATACGGCACGGAAATCCTTGATTTGTTCATTGCTCATCAAAGCTCTGTGGGTTGGTTTATTATCTGTCTGTTCTAATGCAGTAAGGACATGGGAATCTTTGACGGTACGTATCTGGTCACGCGGTGCCGCCATTGTCGGACCCGCATCAAAAATATCCACATAGCCATCATAACGAAAGCCCTCCGCTTCCAAAAGCCTACGCGCCCCGACGCCGTCCGGATGGGTCTTGCCAACCACGGCTTGAGCTTCTTCAGTCAATAAATCCAAATAAATAGGATATTTCGGCATCAGATCTGTGATGAATTGATTGTCGGTAGACGCCGTAATTTCGTCTGCTTCATTAAAGTCCATTTTGAAAAATTTCCGCCCCAAAGCTTCCCAAAATGGGGAATGTCCATTGGCATCAACCCGTCCGCGCAACTCGGATATAATCGTATCGCCAATCCGCTCAGGCGCGGTAGCAATCAACATATAACGGGCTTGGGAAATCAACCGCCCTGCCCCTGTGCCGCGCATTTTACTTTTGACAAACAATGTCCCGACCTCACTTGTGCCGGAATATTCATTGACCAAGAGCATGACACTCATATCAAAATGTCGGTTAGCGACGCTTGAGCTTTGGGCAATTTTCAGGAGTTTAAAGCTAAAGAATGGCTTATTCAGTCCGACCAAAGCTTTCACCGCACTCATGCCAACGATTTCACCGGTTTCGCTATCCTCAAGCATCAGTAAATAAATATGGTCGCCCGGCGCATCTATATCGGCAGCAAAACTTTTCACAGATTTGGCCAATCTAGCCTTCAGATCAGAATGAGGCACAGCAAGTGACGTAAACCCTGGCCCTGCTGCATCTGCAAGTTCAACAAAACTTTCAAAATCTTCGGTTCGTGCTGGTCTAACGATTAACATATTACCCCTTGCTTTACTTTTCTAAAACTAAGCTTTTGGCTTGCTTTGCATCAAATTCACCGCTGGCAATCTTCATGAGTATCAATGCCGACAAACGCGCCCGTTCTGATAGGCTAGTAAGCACGACAAACTCACGATCAGAGTGAATTTCACCGCCGCGTACACCAAGCGTATCCACATTGGGGCAACCACTCGCCCAAAGATTATTGCCCTCGCACACTCCGCCGCTCGGTTTCCATTTTATCTCCAGACCAAGGGCATTACCAGCCTGTTTAACCCAATCGAACACAAGCGCATTGGCGGGTGCCATTGGTTTGGGAGGGCGGGTAAAACCGCCCGTTAGTTCCGCAGAAATTCCGTCCTGTGCATTTGCCTGTGCCACCAATTCTGCAAGCCTGTCTTTAATCCAAGCTTGGTCATCTTCTGCGAGCATCCGCACATTAAACCGCCCAATAGCCAGCTCAGGCACGATATTCACCGCCCCGCCGCCGTCAATTTTTGACATGTTAAAGGTCACCCCCTCGCGCTGCCCATTCAGGGCGTCCATTGCCACAGCGAGCCGCGCCATGGCATTGATAGCATTGCGCCCCAAATGATGTTCGCGTCCAGCGTGGGCTGCGCGCCCCTTAATAATGATGGCAAAATTACCGCTGCCTTTGCGCGCACCCGCTAAGGAACCATCCGCCAATGACGGTTCATAAGTCAGGCCGATATGAGCTTTGCGACCGAGCGCGGCCAGTAAAGGCGCAGAGCCCGGCGAGCCGATTTCTTCATCGGGGCTCAGCAGAACTGAATAGCCAACTTTATGGGCATTGTCTGTGGTCTCAAAGGCTTTGAGGGCTTCCAGCATCACCAAAATACCGCCCTTCATATCGGCTACACCTGGCCCGCCGAGCACCGCTTCCCCGGCCTTTGTATCGGCAAGTTTTTTGGTGGTTTGAAAATGGCTATCTTGTGGGAAAACTGTATCGTAATGCCCCGTCAGGACAATTTGAAGTTCTGCTTCAGGGCGCACCGTCAGCAACATGGCAGGCACATAACTTATATCGCGCTTAATCCCGTCCGGCTCTACATATTGCCCCGGCGCTAGATCAGGCTCGCTTAGCACCCCCGGCAGTACAGAAAATGCCGCGCACAATTCCGCGCGCATTACATTAAGCCCCTCCCTATTGTGGGAACCTGAATTTATATGCGACCATTGTATTAGGTTCTGGTGCATTGACGTTTGCTGTTTATGAATCAAATTCATAACCGCTCGCTCTTCACGGCTTAATACAAGTTTTCGAAATTTATTTTCAATATGGGGCATAAAGCTCTTTTAGATTCGCGTGGAGCAACGCTTCTAACCTATCAAATCCAATAAGAAATAATAGGCTTATTCATAAAAAAACGCCCCGCCAAGACGGAGCGTTTTATTGGTAATTTTTCATCAAACTAGCGGGTCAAATTACTCCCCGGAATGAGGCGAATAACCACTTCTGTACGGCGGTTAAGAGGTTCGCGAACACCATCGCCGGTAGGAATAGCAAGAGCAGTTTCACCTTTGGCAGACTTGGTAATATTCGTTGTGGTAATACCATCCGCCCGTAATTGACGCTCAACACTGGTTGCGCGCCGCGCGGATAGACCAACATTATAGCTTTGAGAGCCTGAACTATCCGCATGGCCTTCAATGATTATATCAGAAATACCACACTGATTGGCGATTCCAGCTGCATTGGCGACGACCGCCTTTGCTTGCTCTGTCAATGATGATTTATCCCAAGGGAAATACACTACAAAATTGGTCGCGCCCGCATCACAAACAGATACGACTTGTCTGACGGGGCAAGAAGCGCGGTCATAAACAATTGTGCCATCTGGACATGTGTAAGTCGGTGGCGGTGGTGGCGTCACAGGTTTAGGTGGACAAGAATTTAAATCCGTCACTTGGGTCTCATCCCAACAGATATAAGTTTTTGCTACTTCTGCCGGGCAATCAGCCATGGAGAGTGCCTGAGACCCATCATTACAAGTTATATAAGATGGCGTTGGCGGTAATGGAGGAGGTGGTGGCGGTGCCGCCTTCGCCTTTGCACCAAAACGATAGCGCAGCCCTGTCATGATAGAATGGCTACCTGCCCCAGAAGCAGTTGTGGCGATAGCTGTATTACCAGTCAAAGTACTTGCCGCCGTAATTGGCGTTGTCAAATTTTGACCAATACCCGTAAAATCAAGATCACCAACATTAAGATAACGGTATTGCGTATCCCATGTCAGGTTATCTGAAATATTATAGCCAAGGCCTGCGATAAGGTTCCAAGCAACACCTGTATCTGCATCACTAATCGTACAACCGTTAAAACCAGGACAAGCTGGGCTATTGACTGGACCAGAAGCCAAACCACTTGGCAAACTATGTGCAGAAGCACTTAGACTGCTTCGGGCAATGCCGATACCTGCACCAATATATGGTTCCCAGCTACCGAAATCTGAAAAATCATAAATCGCGTTAAGCATACCAGTGGTAATACGCATATCTGAAGATGTTTGACCGGCCTGCTGAATAGCACCCATATCATTCCACAACTGTGTTGCGTCTAATTCCATGCGCCAGTTATTACCAAACTCATAGCCAAGACCCAAAGAACCAGCAACGTTGCCTTCGCCTTCAACATCACCAAGCAAGTCGCCGGTAAAATTGGTATCGGTTACAACACCATACCCCGCATTACCACGCACATACCACCCTGCATCCTGTGCAGCCGCCATAGCTGGCACTACAAACAATGCGGCACTTGCCACTGCTAAAAATAATTGTCTTTTCATAATATCCATCCTCGCCCTTAGGGCATTCTAGTACAACCGCACCCCGATTGTCCGTTTCATTCTGGCACAGAATATAGCTACTCGTCAATTGATGAATTTGTCATAATTTGGCAACAAAAAAGCCCGGTGCAAAGCCCGGGCTTTCTCAATAACTAATTTGTATAAACTGATTAGTTTACAACACCTGTGGAGTTCAAGCGAATTAGAACTTCTGTACGACGGTTTAGAGATTCTTTCACACCATCACCAGTATCGATGAACAATTGTGTCTCACCTTTACCTTCAGATGTAATTAGCGAACCTGGAACGCCCTGACGGATAAGTTCTTTACGAACATCAGCAGCACGGCGTTTGGACAGAGCCATATTGTATGCAGCGGAACCAGACGAATCGGTGTGGCCAACTACATTGATATTACCAACTGAACAATTTTGAGCCGTATCCAAGATATTTTGGATTTTTTGCTGAGTTTCAGCAGACTGAGGCTTGTTGAATTCGTAGTAAATAATTTCCTGACGATATTCATTCGCACAAAGCTGCTCAATCCGAGTAGGCTGACGCGGACATGAAGCTTGTTCATACGCAATTGTACCATCCCAACAAGTGATTGTTGGACGTGTTGGACACGAAGCTGCGTTCTCAACAGTAGAACCATCCCAACACTGAACAACTGGTTTAGCTGGACATGCTGTGCCAGATTCAACCTCAGAACCATCCCAACAAGTTGTATAGACGATTTTTGGTGGCTGCGCTGGACATGTTGACAAATCAAGAACACTACTACCATCCCAGCAAGTATATGTGGTCGGAGCCGGTGCTGGCGCCTTTGCACCAAATTTATAGCGTAGACCTGTCATGATAGAATGACTACCTGCACCGGATGCTACTGTATCAAGGCGGTTGGAAGCACCGAAAACACCTGCACCAACTGGCGGAAGTAAATCTCTACCAGTACCCTGAAAATCCAGTTCACCAATATCAAGATATCTATACTGCGTATCCCATGTCAGATTATCTGTAATCTTATACCCCAAACCGGCAAGAAAATTCCAAGCAAATGTAGAACCATTTTTGGTAAACGCACATTGATTGTAACCGGGACAGGCCGGACTATTAAGCGGCCCCGCTATCGTACCAGTAGGCTGACTATGTGCGAAAGCACTTAATCCAACACGGGCAACACCGATACCTGCACCAATATATGGTTCCCAGCTACCGAAATCTGAAAAATCATAAATCGCGTTAAGCATACCAGTGGTAATACGCATATCTGAAGATGTTTGACCAGCTTGGGTAATCGCGCCCATATCATTCCACAACTGTGTTGCGTCTAATTCCATGCGCCAGTTATTACCAAACTCATAGCCAACACCCAAAGAGCCAGCAACATTGCCTTCGCCTTCAACATCACCAACAAGGTCGCCAGTAAAATCAGTATCGGTTACAACACCATACCCCACATTACCACGCACATACCAACCCGCGTCATTTGCCGAAGCTAATGTCGGGATGGCTAACAAAGCGACACTTGCGGCCGCTGTAAGAAGCTGTAACTTCATGTTTTTTCCTCCGAAAATAGCCAACCCGAAATCAATCATCAAGATTGGCTTTAAATTTACTGCGATTACTCGCACTCAAACACAATTACGCATAAGCACGTATACTGTTATGCAATTGCTACACCAAATAATTATCCTTGGCTAGAGTTTCATTGAATTATTTTTAGATGAATCTGCCATTAATCCATACAGAGTTGCAAAATTACATCATAAATATCATGCAATCGCCGCAATTGCCACACAATGGCCACAATTCACAGATTTTCTCTTTATCCACGGGCATTTAATCAGTTTTGGGGAAATGGTGAGCTGTCAGGGATTCGAACCCTGGACCTACTGATTAAAAGTCAGTTGCTCTACCAACTGAGCTAACAGCTCCCAAAAGAGGGCGTTAATTAAGGCGAGTGCGCACTAAGGTCAAGCGCTAAATTTAGACTTTTGCAGGTTATTTTCCAGATATTACAGTCTTATTATTGGCGCCAATTTTGCCTGAAATTATCTGCAAACGTCACAAATGTGCCCGCAAGTATGGCGGCACGCATACGCCCCATCAAATTTTGGAAATAAGCAATGTTATGCCAACTGAGTAACATTGCCCCCAACAGTTCGCCGCTCCTGATTAAATGATGTATATAAGCTTTAGTATAATCACGACTTGCCGGGCAATCAATACTAGCATCCAAGGGCGACATATCTTCGGCAAATTCGGCGCGTTTAATATTATATGGCCCCCTATCCGTCCATACTTGGCCATGTCGGCCTGAACGGGTGGGAATTACGCAATCAAACATATCAACACCCCGCGCAACCGATTCGACAAGATCAATAGGTTTGCCAACCCCCATGAGATAACGCGGACGGGGTTTGGGTAGATGCGGCATGACGTGTTCCAAGGTTTCCAACATGGCTTCATGCCCCTCCCCCACTGCCAAACCGCCAATGGCATATCCGCCATAGCCAACACCATTGACTTTGGTAGCGACACTGGCTTCAGCACTCATTTGCCGCAAGTCCGCGAATGTGGAGCCTTGCACAATAGCAAAAAGGGTCTGTATATCTCGCGCTCCAAAAGCTTCCAGTGATCTCTGCCCCCAACGCAAGGAGAGCTCCATAGAGCTGGCGGCCTCATCACGTGTTGCTGGGAAATTGGTACACTCATCAAGCTGCATACATATATCAGCCCCCAGAAGTTCCGCTTGTATTTCGATAGAGCGCTCTGGCGATAACATATGTTTTGAACCATCCAAATGGCTTTGGAACTCCACCCCTTTTTCGCTCATCTTGCGCAGTTTAGAAAGCGACCAGACTTGAAATCCGCCGCTATCGGTGAGCATGGGTCCGCGCCATCCCGAAAATTTATGCAGGCCACCAAGTCTTGCGACCCGCTCGGCACCCGGTCGCAACATAAGATGATAAGTATTACCCAATATTATATCGGAACCCGCATCCGCGACCTGTTCCATATAAAGCGCTTTTACCGTACCCGCAGTCCCTACTGGCATAAATGCAGGTGTACGGATTGCGCCCCGTGATGTTTTAAGAACCCCAGTGCGCGCCGCGCCTTGTCTTGCC
>JALSHM010000241.1 GCA_026982235.1 Robiginitomaculum sp.
GCCTGTATATCAAATTCAAATTCAGCCATAGTGTCGCCTTGCTCCACTCTGGTTTAATTCGCTCACGGCAAGTGCGCAAGAGCGTACGCCTGCGCAGGCGCGGCGCACAAGCGCCGACGGGCGGTCGCCCTTGCCTCGCTGCGCTCGGTACTGAATATCTCTACACATTTTGGTGTTTCCAAAGCAGGCTCGTATCCCCATAGGAATAAAAGCGGTAATTATTATCTATGGCGTATTTATAGGCGGCTTGCATATTGTCCAGCCCGCAAAACGCACTGACCAGCATAAATAATGTTGACTTGGGCAAATGAAAATTGGTCAACAAGCCGTCGATTATTTTGAAACCATAGCCCGGTGTTATGAAAATATCCGTATCCGCACTGCCTGGGACGACTGCCCATTCTCCATTCCCAGCATCATTCGCGCAACTTTCTAGCGCCCGCAGTGCCGTCGTACCCACAGCAATCACCCTACCCCCTGCTTTCTTTGCAGCGTTAATCTGCGCAGCGGTTTTCTCATCAATACTGTACCATTCAGAATGCATCAAATGATCATCGGTATCTTCACAAGACATAGGCAAGAACGTCCCCGCCCCCACATGCAAAGTCAGGCGAGCAATCTTCACGCCAGACGATTCGAGTTTTGCAAATAGCGCGGGGGTAAAATGCAGACCAGCAGTCGGCGCCGCTACGGAACCTTTATCCACGGCAAATACGGTTTGGTAATCATCATTGTCCCGCACATCGACTTTGCGCTGCCTTGCAATATAGGGCGGCAGAGGCATTTCACCGATTTGCTCGATTGCGTGACCAAGGGCTTCTCCGCTCATATTAAATAACAAACCAACATCACCGCCAGTCTGTTTATCTATAATTTGGGCGGTAAGCTCACCTGAAAACCGAACAATATCACCTTGTTTCAAGCGCTTAGCGGGACGGGCAAAGGCGCGCCACGTATTGCCGGATATTTGTTTGTGTAAATTAAACCCGATTTTTACGTCCCCACCGCCGCCGTGCGCGCGCGCAGGTCGTACTCCCGATAGGCTAGCACGCAGAACCTTAGTCTCATTCAAAACCAAAATATCACCGGGACGGAGCAAATCGGCCAAGTCCCGGGCAATATGATCCGTCAAAACCCTGCCCTTGACCTGCAACAAGCGCGAACTATCCCTTGGGCTAGCGGGGCGCAAAGCAATACGTGCTTCGGGCAGCTCAAAATTGAAAAGCTCGACGTCCATATGGATACGCCCCGTTAGAGAATAAAAATGGTGAAGCTAAGAGGGTCTAAGCTAAGCCGTAACAACTTTAACAATAGTACCAGGGACAACAGGTGGTTCGCCTTTTGGCAGGGCGTCTACATGCTCCATGCCAGTTTCAACCTCACCCCAAACGGTGTATTGTCCGTCCAAGAAATTGGCGTCATCCAGACAGATAAAGAACTGTGAACTGGCAGAATTTGGATTAGCAGAACGCGCCATCGAACAGACGCCGCGATTATGCGGCGCATCAGAAAACTCGGCTGGAATATTTGTACCAGAACCGCCCATACCTGTGCCGTCCGGACACCCACCTTGCGCCATGAAACCGTCGATAACGCGGTGAAACGTCAAGCCATCATAATAGCCATCTTCTACGAGTTTTGTGATTTGCTCGACATGCTTTGGCGCTAAATCAGGGCGCAATTTAATAACAATATCGCCACTGTCGACGGTCATTATGAGTTTATCTGCCATTTTTATATCCTTGTTCTTATGGGTAATTGTTTTGCTATATAGGGTGGTAATTTATTTCTTCAAGCGTACAGGCACTTCAATATCGCAAACTTTGGGCGCTTTGCCGGTCTTGCTTTTGAATGTATCTACATAGGCTTTAAACGCGGGCGAATCCGTGCGCAGCACTTGCACGGGAATTCGTTCCTCTTCGGGAACATCCGCCGCCACACGCATAGAAATTAGCTCGTCCGGTACAAAGTTCTTAGTCTCACCAGCAGTACCAACTTTAATCTTGGTCAGGCCATCACGCCCCCAAATAGTTGTCCCCCAAATCGTGTATTTTGTATCGAGAGATTGGTATTCATGGCGCATCAAAAAGAACTGAGAATTGGCGCTATCCTCATCAGAGCCACGAGCCATAGATGTGACATTTTTGCAGTGCAGCCCCCATGCTTCAACCTTGCCGTCTTTCATCATAAATGAAGTAGAATCCGGCTTGGTAGCAACGGGCATGGCTTTATAAAACCCGGTTGCGACTTCTCCCTTAGCCGACATTTCACGGCTGACCAATGTG
The DNA here is from genome assembly GCA_026982235.1 of Robiginitomaculum sp. Lineage (GTDB taxonomy): Bacteria > Pseudomonadota > Alphaproteobacteria > Caulobacterales > Maricaulaceae > Robiginitomaculum_A. The sequence goes on from JALSHM010000241.1 coordinate 2,286, forward strand.
AGTGGCATGGAACTAGCCGAACGCTTAAAAGTAAATTCCCCTGGAATATTCGGCAAGCTAGAATCACCCGTACCATCTCCGCGCGGATCTCCCGTCTGGTTCATAAAATTTTTAATTACGCGGTGAAAAGTGATATTATCATAGAATTTTTGCCGTGCTAATTTCTTGACTTGCTCTACATGTTTTGGAGCAAATTCCGGCATCATTTCAACCACAAATGTCCCATATTTTGTTTTAATATATAGGGTATTCTCAGGGTCTGGATCGCGCCAATCAGTATCGGTCGTAGGGGGTAGATTATAGGTCGGAACAGAAATTGTGGATTTTTGAGGGGCTTCAGCAACAGGCTGTTGTGCTTCTTGCGCGCAAGCAGTCGTGAATAGAAATCCTGCAGCCAAAAACACGGCGGTTATACGGGTCATCATCAATACTTATCCTTAAGAATATTTCTCTATTAGTCTCTGTTTTACCGACGGGCTAACAAAATGCGACACCTCTCCCCCCAATTTGGCAATCTCTTTAACCAATCTGGAGGCAATCGCTTGATGCTGGGCATCCGCCATTAAAAAAACTGTCTCGACATCCGGGTTAAGTTTATGGTTCATACCAACCATTTGATACTCAAACTCAAAATCTGCGACAGCCCTTAGCCCGCGTATTATCATGCTTGCACCAACAGTTTCAACAAATTGTATCAGTAAACCTTCAAATGCTTGCACCTCAACTTCGCAGTCGCCTTTAATGTCCGCTAGCGCCTCTTGCACCATATCCGTGCGCTCAGAGAGGCTAAACAGCGGTTTCTTGCCCGCATTCATAGCCACACCAATCACCAATTTATCGCAAAGCTTGCAAGCACGGCGGATAATATCCAAATGCCCATTGGTAAGTGGATCAAATGTGCCCGGATAAAGAGCGGTTCTTTTTGTCAATTTAGTCATAAAGCCCTTATAACCGCATTCAGCTTTCGCTGTCACCCTTATTCGCAGTTACACTTTCCGCTTCACCTTCTTCATCATCCGTTTCTTCAATCTTCTCCACTGATACCACATGTTCACCGTCTTTTACGCGAATAACCATGACACCTTTTGAAGAGCGGCTGATTATGCTTATGTTTTTGACGGGACAGCGGATAAGTTGGCCACCGTCGGTTACTATCATTAGCTGGTCTTCGTCAGCTATGGACATGGAGCGTACTAATTTGGCATCCTCACCGTCCTTGCGGCTCAAATCTTGGGCGCTCACACCCTGCCCGCCTCGGTTCATGCAGCGGTAATCATAGCTGGACGAGCGCTTGCCGTAACCGTCTTCGGCCAGGGTCAGTAAAAATTGCTCGGCGGCTTCCAACTCGATTTTGCGCTCCATTGACAGAGTATTATCATCTTCTATTTCGACAGCTTCACCTGGTTGCGCATTCAGCGCCCTGCGTTTAGCATTGGCGTATTTCATATAGGCGCGCGCTTCGTCGGTATCCACCTCCACATGACGCAATATGGCCATGGAGATAACCTCATCACCGTCCGCCAGTTTTACCCCGCGTACACCGCTCGATGTGCGGCCAACAAAACGCCTTATATCTGTGACTTTAAAGCGGATAGCCTTGCCATTCGCGGTGGTCAGTAAGACATCATCATCTTCAGTACAGAGGCGCACTGCAACAATGCCGTCTTGCTCACCAGAATCCATAATGCCTGGTTTCATAGCAATTTTACCATTGCGGTTGACGCGGGTGAAATCGGCGAGCGAATTACGGCGCACACCCCCCGAGCGCGCTGCAAACATGATGTCCATGTCCTTCCAGCTGTCTTCGTCTTGGGGCAAAGCCATAATAGATGTGATTTGCGCGTCCTTTTCCATCGGCAATATATTGACCAAGGCTTTACCGCGCGTATTAGCACCACCAACAGGCAGTTTCCAGACTTTGAGCTTGTAAACCAAGCCAGTTGAGGAGAAAAACAAGACGGGCGTATGGGTCGAAGCCACAAAAACGGTGGTCACATAATCGTCGTCCTTCATGGACATGCCAGAACGCCCACGACCACCACGTCTTTGCGTGCGGTAGGTATCAAGCGCGGTACGCTTGATATAACCTGCCGCAGTCACCGTCACCACCATATCTTCTTCGGTGATTAGGTCTTCATCTTCAAAATCCATACCGCCGGCCACAAATTCAGAGCGGCGCGGGGTGGCAAAGTTCTCGCGAACCTCGGAAAGTTCTTCTTTGATAATATCCATAACCCTTTGGCGAGAGCGCAGAATATCCAGAAGATCCGTAATTTTCGCTGCCAATTTCTCGGCTTCAGCGGTGATTTCTTCCATGCCAAGCCCAGTCAGCTTAAGCAAACGCAACTCGAGAATGGCTTTGGCCTGTTCCTCTGTCAGTTGAATGTCACCATTTTCCAGCAAAATAGAGCGCGGGTCTGCAATCAAAGCAATCAATGACCCCATTTGTTTGGCCGGCCAAGTGCGAGCCAACAAATTAGCCCGGGCTTCTTTTGGGGTGGCGGAATTGCGAATAATTTTAATAATTTCATCAATATTGGACACGGCTGTCGCCAAACCAACCAATATATGAGCCCGGCCACGCGCTTTTGCCAAGTCAAATTTGGAACGCCGCGCAATGACGTCTTCACGAAACACCAAAAACGCTTCCAGCATTTGCCGCAAATTCATTTGCTGCGGGCGTCCGCCGTTCAGCGCCAACATGTTGGACGCAAAATTCGTCTGTAATTGCGAGAAACGGAATAACTGGTTCAAAACCACATCGGGAACAGCATCCCGCTTCAGCTCTATGACAATGCGCATACCCTCGCGGTCACTTTCGTCGCGCATATCCGAAATACCCTCAATGCGTTTTTCGCGCACATGTTCGGCTATTTTCTTAATCAGATTGGCTTTATTGACCTGATAAGGGATTTCCGTGAAGATAATCGCTGTGCGGTCTTTCTTGAACTCTTCTAGATGGTGTTTTGCGCGCATAATAACAGAGCCGCGCCCCGTCAAAAGCCCTTGTCGCGCCCCCGATTGCCCAAGAATAAGCCCCCCGGTCGGAAAATCTGGGCCTGGCACAATGTCCAGCAATTCATCATCACTAATCTCAGCATTGTCCATTATAGCCAAAGTAGCGTCAATCACCTCGCCTAAATTGTGCGGCGCAATATTGGTGGCCATGCCCACAGCAATGCCGCCTGCCCCATTGACCAGCAAATTCGGATAACGCGCGGGCAGAACCGTCGGTTCGCTCTCGGACGCATCATAGTTTTCTTGGAAATTGACCGTGTCTTTTTCAATATCCGCGAGCAGTTGCGCGGCTGGCTTGTCCATACGTACTTCGGTATAACGCATAGCCGCCGGACGGTCGCCGTCAACTGAACCAAAATTCCCCTGCCCGTCTAGCAAGGGCAGACGCATGGAGAAATCTTGCGCCAGGCGCACCAAGGCATCATAAACCGCATTATCACCATGGGGGTGATATTTACCAATCACATCACCAACAACACGGGCAGATTTCTTATAAGGCTTTTCACGGGTAAAGCCGTTTTCGTGCATGGAATAGAGAATACGGCGATGAACAGGCTTAAGACCGTCGCGCACATCGGGGATAGCCCGGCTTACGATTACGCTCATCGCGTAATCGAGATAAGAGCGGCTCATCTCTTCTTCGATATTTATGGGCGACACACCTAATTCGTGAGGCGGCTCCGTTGGGCCATTACCATCACCACTCGGCGGTGGCGTTTCACCGCTTTCAATTTCATCATTTTCGTTGGACAATCTACCTGCCTATATTTGCTATAAATTGGCAGAATGCCAATATTAACCCCATATATGTTCTTTGGGATTATCCCATATACTTCTTAGGCGCCGAATCGCACCATTTCATGTGAAATCTATAGCATTTTCGGCTCACTAGGGCAATGATTTGTATAGCAAATTACAGGGGGAATCGCAATCGACTTGCTTCGTGCTTTTTACACAATTATCAGGCGATAGATTTTGCCTCAATCACCTTGGGATTAGTGACTTCCATAATAGCTTCTGCCAATTTTGTACGCCCCAACGGTTTGGATACATATCCGTCCATGCCCGCATCCAAGCATTTCGTGCGGTCGCCTGTCATAGCATTTGCTGTCATGGCGATAATCGGAATGCCCGCATAAGGCTTACCGCTTTCGCGAATAATCTTGGTGGCTTCAAGCCCCCCTAAAACAGGCATTTGCAGATCCATCAGCACGAAATCAATATATTGCGCTTCCAGTATATTGATGGCCTCACGCCCGTTTCGTGTGACAACGATATCCAACTGGTATGGCTCTAACAATAACAGCAAAACCTCTAAGTTAATTTCATTGTCCTCAACCACCAAACACCGCATCCCCATGAAACCGGAAATCAGCGTGGGCGATGCCTCACGGGATATAGGCTCAATCGTCTGAACATCGGCAATTTTTGTCATAATAGTCATACGAAATGCCGCACCCTGCCCCAGAACACTTTGCACCGTCACATCACCGCCCATGAGACGGCATAATTTGCGTGTAATCGCTAATCCAAGCCCTGTACCACCGAATTTACGGGTCGTTCCCTCATCTGCCTGTTTAAATGGGCTAAATAATTTGCCCATATTTTCGGCGCTAATCCCTATGCCAGTATCTTGAACAGATATCGACAACCCATATTGCCCGTCCTCGACCTGCCGCCCAGTAGCCGTGACAGTGACCTGCCCATTTTTTGGCGTAAACTTCAAAGCATTGTTTATCAGATTGTTTAAACATTGGCGGATGCGCGTTGGGTCTGCGATAATATGTGTTGGCAACCCTTTTTGTTTTTGGAAACTTAAACCAATTTGCTTCTTATCTGCAACAGGCTTCCAAAATGCGAATGATTTCTGCATCATTGCTTCCAAATCTACTTCCAACAGTTCCAACTCAATGCCGTCCGCCTCGATCTTTGAAATATCCAAAATATCATTAAGCAAAGACAACAAATTCTTCCCGCTATCCTGTATCAAGCTAACCTTTCGCATTTGGTTAGCATCCAATTGTTCATTTAAAAGCACATCTGATAGACCAAGAATGCCGTTAAGAGGTGTCCGTAACTCGTGGCTCATATTGGCGAGAAATGCTGATTTGGCTTGGCTTGCTTTTTCAGCTTCATCACGAGCGGCCTCTAAATCCTGCCTAAGTTTATCCTGTTCAAGTTTAAAATCTACAACAGCTTTCTTAGTTTTTTGGCCAACCCAAATAAACCCGAACACCGTCAAGAGGTAAGCGACTGTAATGATAAGCGCAATGACGAATGTGGCACTCATTCGAGACTGATAAAGAAACCAACCCATGAGCATTAAATACGGCACCGCAACAATAAGCGCGGGTCTCGGCTCGGAGCGGTATTGATTGATCACCTGTAAAAAACCAACACCCAACATTGTGATAGCCAAATGGTCAAATTTTCCATTCCCCACTGTCCACACCATAAATGGCGCTACGCCCCATATGGAGGCCGTAAGAAGTCCAAGGGATTGACTTATAACACCATAGGGTTTACTGCGAATTATATTTTGAAAAATTGAAATGCGCGGCAAAAAAGCCGCACATGAGATTGCGACCAGCCAAACAGCCGTTGTCATAGCCCCCAACGCCAAATACATGCCGCCAGCCCAAATTGCCGCCAAAATCCCTTGTCTTACAAAAGATTCCTCTACATGCGTCAATATGTCGACAAATTCTGTTGCTTGTTCTGTCAATTTCTCTTTCAATGCGCACCCCACTAAGTCCACTCCCGGATATATATCGGCTACACACTAAGATTTTACTAATTCAACACACAAATTATGACAAAAATCAACATTTTTGCCTAATCATTGTTAGGCCAGCAGATCTACTCTCTGAATAGGTGCGGCATTTTTAGGAAGCTATTTGGCTTTTCAAAACGTCACAACGACACCAGAGGATAAAATGTCAAAATCCCCTAAAACGGGATATCGTCGTCCATATCAAAGTTTTCGGACGGCCCTTCTTGGGCTGAGGCGGAACGCGAACCGCCACCTTGGCCATAGCCGGGGTCTTGGTTATAGCCACCGCCTCCACCGCCTCCACCACCAGAACGGCTGTCGAGCATAATCAGTGAACCGCCAAAGCCCTGAACCACCACTTCGGTGGTGTATTTATCATTGCCGTCGCGGTCTTGCCATTTGCGGGTTTGCAAACTGCCCTCAATATAAACCTTGGAACCTTTTTTCAGATAATTCTCGACAACCCGCACGAGACCATCACCAAAAATCACCACACGGTGCCACTCAGTTTTCTCGCGCCTCTCACCGGTATTTTTATCTTTCCAGCTTTCCGATGTCGCAATGGACAAGGTCGCTACCTTACCCCCATTATTCATAGTCCGGATTTCAGGGTCATTCCCCAAATTCCCTATCAACGTCACTTTATTCAAAGAACCAGCCATAATACTCACCTCAACTAAATTTGTTCTAATTATGTTCCCAAAGCCCAAACGAGTCAAGCCGCAGATTTAAGGCATGGTTTGACGCAGGAAAACGATTCTGTCCATGGGGAATTATGGTTCTAACAAAGGAATCCCACAAACGTATTTATAGAGCAAACTACAATTATACCCCCCACATCCCGCTCTTCCCGGTGAATACGAGGTCTATATTCCAAGCAGGCTGGCATACTCATACACGGTGCGCAACCACCCAGCGGAGACCGCCACGACCTGCCACCGAGAGGTGGGTTGCAACCCACCTCTCAGCAAACATCATTATATCAGAAACATAATCATGCTCAAATCATAGATACAAGCGGGTGTAGAGTAGTAGCTCTATTTCGGTTTACGTTTTTTTCGCTTTAGTTGAGCGCCGGAACCTGCGTTATTATTACCTACGTTTTGCGCAGTCCCCGCTTTCTCCTTTGCTGCTCTTGCAGCGGCTTTGGCGAGTTTTTTTTTGTGTGGCTTTTTCTTTTTTGGGGTGTGCCCACTTTCAGTCTGGCTTTGATCTGAGCGGGCTTCTGCTTGTTTTTCAAATACGGCTTGTTTGGCGCGGCGCTTGCGGCCTGCTCTAGGGCCATCGGCTTTGC
>JALSHM010000242.1 GCA_026982235.1 Robiginitomaculum sp.
AAACCATGGTTGCCAATATGCCGGGCAGGACTTGTCTGAACCTAAGCCGTTTGCGCGGCAAATATAAATGCCCGAAACTAAGGGCTAAAAACATTACGCCTATGCCAACAGGTAGGCGCAATAAATGGAACCAGCCCGAAAGATTATTCAAAAATTCGGCGCGGGACGCCGCCGCATCCCACCACAAAGGCGCAAAAACAATCAGCACCGCCAAGACCAACAATACGCCCGCCCCGCCGATAACAAAGGCCAGGTTTTGCAAAAACCGCATCCACCACGGCCTTCGCGTTTCAGCTCCCAGCCCGTAAGCCCGGTTAAACCCGACCCGCAAGCTCTCGACCCCGCCAGTGGCAATATAAAGCGTAAAGGCGATGGACAATGTCAACACCCGCTTGTTGGACACGGTGAGGATAGAATGGATGTCGTCGGACACAGGCCCAACGATTTCGGCTGGGGCGACGGATAATAGATAATCTATTACAGTGCGCGCCAAAGGCTCATTGCCCAAAAACCCGGCCAGCGCCGTTAGGAATATCAGGAACGGGAAAAACGCCAACAGCGACGAAAATGCGATATTGCCAGAAAGCGCAAACCCGTCGTCCGCAACAAAACGGCGGTGGACATCACCCAAAAAACCGAGAAGAAACAAGAACGGGTTTTTGACCAGAAATTCAAACAGGTCTATTTTCGCATGCGCCATTTAAGTTATGCGATGTTCTGGCTAATGACCAGTGACAGCACCATCATGGTTGCAGCGCTAATGAGAATGCCTGCGAACACTGCGCCCACCCAATCAAACCCGGCCACACGCCACGCCAAACGCACATCAATCGCCAAAGTGCAAATGTACAAAGTCAGAGCCAAAACATAGGCCGGGAAAAACGGCAACACGCCAAGCAAATACAAGCCAAGGGCGGCGGCAATCAATGCATAGGCAAACAAAAACGTCCAATTGCGTACAATGACCCACGGACGAAATCTGTCCATTTTATCAAATATCATACACAGCAAATAAGCGATAAGCGGAAATGTCAAAGCAATTAAGCCCAGGGTAATCACAATAGGGCCGTAAGGCATGGACGCCGTATTGTCATTATATTTGACCGCAGCTCTAGCTGCAATCAGCCCCAGCGGGATATAGGCGGCAACGGCAATAAATGAGCGCGGCAAGGCACGAGCGGACAAATCGAAATCCTGTTCCCACGGTTTTCCCATAAGCGCATTTACCACGCCTGATAATATTTGTGCAAACTTCATGCCGCAAAGTAGCGCACTAAAAACGCTTTGTAAATTTGCTTAAGGGTTTTTATATCGGTAATTTCGGCGTGTTCATTAACTTGATGGATTGTCTTTCCGATTAGGCCAAATTCGACCACAGGCGCATAATGGGTGATGAACCGTGCATCCGACGTGCCGCCGCTGGTGGACAGTTCTGGTTTGCGCCCGGTAATGTCTTCAACGGCGCGTGCTAATTTTTCACTGAGAATGCACGGCTTGGTCAAGAACGGGTGGCCGGGCACGGAAAGGTCGGCCTCGATACGGCCATCGAATCCTTGGCCTGCGATTTCGATTTCAGTGTTTATCCAGTCCAGCAAATCGTCGCCTGTATGCTCGGTGTTAAAACGAATATTGAACTTTGCGCTCGCAGCGCCTGCGATAATATTATGGGCAGGGTTATCCACATCAACCGAAGTGACCTCAAGGTTTGACGGTTGAAAGCTGTCATTCCCGTCGTCCAATCTTTTAGACGACAGCGCCGTTAACAGTTTCAACAAGGTCGGGACAGGGTTACCCGCCAAGTCCGGATAGGCCACATGACCTTGGGTGCCAATGACCGTTAGCACTCCGTTCAGCGAGCCGCGACGCCCAATCTTAATCATCTCGCCAAGCCTGTTCGGATTGGTCGGCTCCCCCACCAAACAATGATCTATGGTTTCACCTGCCTCGGTAATGGATTCCAATACTTTCTTGGTGCCGTTAATCGCGGGTCCTTCTTCGTCGCCCGTAATCAGAAAACTGATGGAGCCTTCAAACGTCTTGCCGTCCGCCAAAAACGCCGAGACCGCCGCAACAAAGGCGGCAATGCCGCCTTTCATATCCGCCGCACCGCGCCCCCATAATATCCCGTCCTCTATCACGCCGCCAAACGGGTCATGCCGCCAAGCACCCACATCACCAATAGGCACAACATCCACATGCCCAGCATAACAAATATTCGGCGCAGATGTGCCGAGCCTAGCATACAGATTATCAACCATTTTTTCTTTTTGGCCAAAAGGATAGCGCGTACAGGAGAATCCCATACCCTCCAGCGCATCTTGCAAAACCCCAAGCGCCCCCGCTTCGGCAGGCGTAACAGACGCACAGCGGATGAGTTGATGGGCTAGGTCGATAGGGTCGATAATGGGTGTCTCAGGCATATTGACTCAATAACAGATTACATTGCCTAAATCTGTAAAGGCATTTGCCGCAATATGCGAGCGTTTTTAGATGCGACTATTTACAATATCGAAATTTAAAAGCCTGCCCGTTTAATATTCTTACTTAATTTTACGCAACCCATGAACCGTAGTGGGCAATTTGGCTTCACCGGATTCAATTTTTTCTGCAATAATAATGATATTCTTAGTTATTGGGTCATCCGGCCATTGAGTTTGGACTTGGCGTAAGGCTTTTAACCCATCCTCAATTTTATTGTTCATTATCAATGCAAGCGCATAATTTCCCCTAACCCCAATATCTGATCGGTATCTTTTCTGCCCTTGCGCCAAAACGCTTAGAGCTTCCTTAAAATAACCCAGTTCCATGGCCTCTAAGGCATACTCGTTTAGGACGTCTTTA
>JALSHM010000243.1 GCA_026982235.1 Robiginitomaculum sp.
AAGCCGACTGTCGGCCAAAGCCCTAAAACACCCGCTAAAATTCCGCTGGCGGGTTTGACGCGTGAGGAAATTGCCGAAGCCCTGAAAGATTTCGGCATAGCGCCCAAGCAAGTACGGATGCGTGCTGGGCAGATTTTTCGTTGGGTCTATAATTATGGGGTGACGGATTGGGCGCGTATGACCAATATCGCCAAAGGCTTGCGGGCTGAACTTTCGCAAGCATTTGAGCTGAACCGCCCGGAAATCGTCGAGCGGCAAATCAGCGTTGATGGCACAAGAAAATATTTAATCCGCATGGCACCGGGTATTGAAGTTGAAAGCGTGTTTATACCCGCAGTCTCCAAAACCGGGGCTTTGTGTGTGTCCTCGCAAGTTGGCTGTACGCTGACCTGCAAGTTTTGCCACACGGGGAGCCAGCGTTTGGTGCGCAATTTGACTGCTGCTGAAATTGCCCTGCAAGTAATGGTGGCTAAGGATGATTTGGAAGAATGGCCAAGCTCTGAGGGGAATCGCAAACTCACCAATATTGTCTTTATGGGCATGGGCGAGCCGCTATATAATACAGACGAAGTCGCCAAAGCTTTGGACATTATTTGCGACCCAGAGGGGCTTAGCTTTGGGCGCCGCCGCATCACATTATCCACGTCCGGCGTAGTGCCCGAGATTGTCCCTGCCGGAGAGCGCACCAAAGCCATGCTGGCCATTTCTCTACATGCAGCTAATGATGAACTGCGTTCGCAAATCATGCCGATCAATAAAAAATACCCCCTTGATGCGTTAATGGCGGCGTGCCGGGCTTATCCAGGGCTAAATAATTCCAAACGTATTACTTTTGAATATGTGATGCTGAAGGGTGTTAATGACAGTCCGAAACATGCGGTGGAGTTGATTAACTTGCTCAAAGGTATCCCTGCTAAGGTCAATCTGATTCCGTTTAATCCGTGGCCAGGCAGTGATTATGAATGTTCCGATTGGGAAACTATTGAGCGCTTCGCCGACAAAATAAACGCAGCAGGCTATGCCTCTCCCATCCGCACCCCCAGAGGCCGCGACATCCTAGCCGCCTGCGGCCAACTCAAATCCGAAAGCGAAAAAATCCGCGCTAGCGAAAGACGAAAAGCCGATAAATCCAGCACTAATAAGGATTAATTCTTGAATTTTGTTCCTGCGCCGTTCAAAAGATAAATATGGCACCATGGCCTAACAAAAGAGAATATTATGCATCCATCTTTAGAAAGCTTAGCTAACGGATTTCCTTATTTGATATTTTATTTACTGTTAGTGACAGCAATTTATATTGTCGGGCTTACGGTTTATGTGAAATTGACGCCTCATAAGGAAATTGCTCTGATCCAAGAAGGCAATATGGCGGCTGCAATATCTTTTAGTGGTTTGGTGATTGGTTTGGCCTTGCCATTGGCGGCGTGTTTGGTGATGAAAATTGGATTGATTGATGTCCTGGTTTGGGGCGTGGTTAGCACTTTATTGCAGCTATTCTTGTTCAGGATTGCCGACATGGTTTTCGCCGGCATGCCTGCGCGGATTAGTGACGGCGAAGTGGCAGCGGCAACGGTTTTAGCTGCGTTTAAGCTGGCAGGGTCGATTATTCTCGCATTTGCCATCGCTGGGTAAAGCCCGCTATGCGCATAATACGGCAAATTCCCGATTGGCTCATATATTTTCTGCTTCTGGCTATTATCATTGGCAATGTTATGGCTAAATCTAGGCCAGAAAACCTGCCAATGGCACCGCCGCAACTTGGCCCGGCTCTGCCCAATGCACGACCAACGGATCCAGCCGTATTGGTAGAGATAGATGCGCCGCATTCAGGTGTTGGTACGGCCTTTGCCGTGGATACAGAAGGGACTTGGATGACAGCGCGTCATGTCGTGGATAGTTGTAGCTCGGTTGCTTTGCGGCTTGGTCGCGGGAAATTGGTGCGCATGGATAGAATTATCGTATCCAAAGACAGTGACACGGCGGTGCTTAAATCCCGTTGGAAGCGGACGCCTTTAGCGCGGGATTTCTCCAGCCGTCGTACAATTGGCGAGCGCGGCTTTTTAATGGGTTTTCCCCAAGGCAAGCCAGGGGAGGTGGCCGGAAAACTTATCGGGCGGCACCGCATGTTAATACGCGGACGTTACCGTACAACAGAGCCCATATTAGCTTGGGCGGAAATTGCCCGCTCGCGCGGGTTGGACGGGTCTATAGGCGGTCTATCCGGCGGGCCAGTCTTTGATAAGGACGGCGAAATTATTGGTCTTGTTGCTGCTGAAAGCCCGCGCCGGGGTCGGGTTTACACGGTGGCGCCCGCTTCATTGGCTAAAGCTTTAAAGCCGCTTAGCACCCAACCAAAATCTGATCCCATTAGCGTGGAAAATTATGGACGGCGTGCCGACAGTTATCGCCGTTCTCGCCGCATTGCCCAAGTTGTTTGCTTGGTGGAGTAAGTCTCAGCACTTGCACCAAAGTAAAATCAATCCTTTAATATCC
>JALSHM010000244.1 GCA_026982235.1 Robiginitomaculum sp.
AAACAGGGTTTCCCCGGTGGTGCCCGCCGCCGTAATCGCCGTGCGTCTGGATTGTTCGCGGCCATTGAAATTAAACTGGTTATATTTAAGGTTCAGATTGCCCACATGATCTTCCTTGGGTTTCCATGTCAAATCCGTCGCAGCGCCGAGGGTGTCGCCGAAATACTGGCCGTCCTCATAGCGGGTCTCGAACAATGTGCCATTAGCATCGGTCTGGGTTTCCGGGCCACGGTGACCATTGCGAAACGGGTCGTTTTTTGCCGTAAATGACCAAGCCAGATCACCAAGTTCGCCGGATACCGTTGCCTTGAGATTATAGATATTGGCCGGGAGACGGTTGCGCCATTCCGGGCGCCATTCCCAGGTGCCGGACACGCCTGTGCTTTTGGTGATGACATTGGCCACTTGCCCGGACAGCCCCGGAATGTCCAAGGACGTGCCGTCAACAATTTCAATGCGCACCACATTGGACGCGTTGATGCGTGATAATTGATCCCCGGCATTGGTTTTGCCAGATATACGGTTCCCGTTTATCAAGACATTGGCACCGCCCTGACCAAGCCCGCGCTTGCCGCCGCCTGATTGGATTTGAAACCCCGGGATGCGCGACACCATATCAATAGCGGTGCGTGGTACGAATTGCTCGAAATAAGCGGGCTCATAGACCTGCGCACCGTCACTTGTTTCTTGGCTATATGCGGCGGTGCTTAGGGTGAGGGCGACCAGCCCGCTCAAAAGCGGTTTTTGTAAATTGTTCATGTGAGTTTCTTTTGCTCTATTCGTTATAGGTGTGTGTGCTGTTGGAATTATTGCGTGTGATGTTTACGTGCAGATAATCCGGCTTGATAACGATTTTTGTTACGTCGTTCTTGCGCTTCACATAGTCGGAAATAATATCGCAATATTCCTTTTCCTCTGCATCAGGCAAAAGCTTGCCGTTAATGAAAATATCATCCCCCGCCATTTTGATTGTGACCTTTGATGAGGGCTTGGGTAAATAACCATCGGCTTTCAAAACCGGTATCAGGCGTGTACGCATTTTTTCATACCTCCCGCGATTTTTGTTTGCTTCGGCACGGCTATACTCAGCCTGTTCCATAGCCTTCTTTCGTTGCTTCGCCGCACGTTTTCTTTGCTTTTTGGCCTGCTTCCTTTGTTGTTTGGCTTGCTCCAATGTCTCTTCTCGTAGCTCGGTTGCCAGCTCTCTTGCTTCCGTAGCCCGCTTAAGTGCGGCCTCGCGGCGCTCATTGGCCCGCTCGATGCGGTTTTCATTGGCCTGCCAGTCTTGATCACTAACCCAATAATTGGTTGTTGGTGGCGTTGGAGGTAGCGGCTGGGTAGGCGGAATAGGAGGTGGTACTATGTTCATTTGCGGGCGGTTATTTACATTGTACCAATTGCCGTTTATCTGGATATGGCTGGTTCCGCTCTGGTTGGTTTTTACAACATAAGTTTTGCCGTCCTGTCTATGAGATCCGTATGAATATCCTTTTTTATGAGCGTAGATTTTACCGCGTTTGACAAGGGAATTGCTACCGTCCGTGTTGTAGGTGCTACCATCCTCAACAATCATAAAGCTGTTGCCGTTATGTTTGTAAACTTTTGTCCCCGCGCCAGCTAAAACTTCAAGCGCCCGCTTGTCCGGATGTGCCTGGCTGGCCGTAGTTCCGAGCATCATGACCAGTGCGGTACTACCCACCAACATGATAGCGGCGGCGAGGCCGCGTGTTGTGCCTTTTCGCATACTGCTGGCTTGCGTGCCCATCAAGCGTTTCAGCCGACCCATGAGGGGTGCGTCGCGGCCATCTGCCCCCGATGCAGAAAGCGCAAATACGCCACCGTTCCGTGCCGCTTTCAAGCGGATTGTGCCGAGCGCTGTTGCTAGGCTTTCCGGGTTTTTTGTCAGCATGACCGCGAAATCATCGCAAGCATGTTCCCGGTCAGTGTCTAGGCCTTTGCAAATAAATTGTACGGCAGGATGATAGAAGAATACGGTTTTGATTGCGATCTGCAGGATGTGGTCAAATAATCATGGCGGCGGATATGGGCTAATTCGTGCAAGAGTACGGCTTCGCATTGTTCCGGGGTCATGCCAGTAAAGAACCAAGTTGGCACCAATACAATGGGTTTGAAAAATCCAAATGTAATCGGGCTAGAGACATGCTTCGAGAAATAAGCCCGCACTTTACCGCTCACGCCGGACTTAGCGGCGAGAGCAGTAAAACGTGTCTGCCAGTTCGAAGGGAGGTCAGACAATCCGGTGGTGCGTAATTTATGTGTGAGGCGAAACGCAGCGAGATAACGCATGCCAAGGACGAGAAAACACACTGTCCAGAACACACCGATTAAGCTGGTGAAATCACCAAGCCGCATGAGTGGATTATCCGAACCCGCTGTCTCGGAAAAACCAATAGTGATGGTTTGTGCAATATCCGCATTCATCACCGGGGCACTTACTGTACCCATGCTGTAATAATAAAGGAAAGTGCCGATAAATGCGAACAGCAATGCACAGAGCGTAATGATGCCTATGAAATAGCGGGCTTCGGATGCCCGCTCGCGGGTTACATTGCGAACGATGTAGACGATGCCGGCGGCGACCACACCTTGCCACAAGGAATGCAGAACCGCCCAGCCTAAGCTGTCTGCGATTAAGTTCATATTTGGCCAAAAAACCATAAAGTGGTTCATTACTTCGCCCCTTTAGAATTAGCTTCAATCTGTGCAATGAAATCTTTTATAGCTTCCAAATCTTCGCCGGACGCTTTGGCATCGCCGAGCGCGTGCATGACCAATTCATTGACATCGCCGCGAAATGCGGTTTTCATCAAACGC
>JALSHM010000245.1 GCA_026982235.1 Robiginitomaculum sp.
GGATTTGCTTGGATTAAATTTTATTCTGTAAAGGTTTGTGGGCGGATGGATTTGATGATGCTATCGGCTTCGTAGACATCATCGCCTAAATTATCTCTCCCATTCAGCATGATGACTTCCATCCCCGCTGTAACCTTGCTGCCTTGCAAGGCGCGGGCGACATCATTGATACCAATGCCAATACCTACATTGGTACGCGAACCACCATAATGTCTATACCCACCGCCACTGCCAATTCCTATGCCAATACTGGTGGAAATAGGTGAACGCCCCCGCTCTTGGCCTTCGACGCCACTCCCAACAACCCGGAAATGGCTAAAGCCTTGGCCTTTGGTCAGTTCTGCGGCGCGCAACAGGGCAAGATTGCGGGCTTCATCCGCACTGCGCCCTGTGAAACTCACCTGAAAACGGTCACTTTCAATTTTCTGGCTTGCAAAACCATATCCCGTACCTTGCGCAGGTCCATACGCTACTGGCCCCGTCGCACAAGCGCTGAGTAACATTATACCAGCAACGGATAAGAGAATGTTTTTCGTAATATTTTTCATGTATTAGCCCCTTCAGGTGATTTAAACTGCCCCCCCCTATACACTATAATTACCCAATGTAAAAATAGCAATACAGTGCGATTACAGCAAAATACATAAGCTTAAAGTAAGCTATAGCTTGATTTACCCCCTCCTACCAATTTATAGTCACCAAATACCATACGCAAAAGCCTATACATGTCCTTAGGTGAATATGAAGAATATTTGTCGAGAACCCGTTATGCCAAACAAATACAGCATTGATGATATTCTTACGCCGCTGGCGTTGACCGTCATTATTGACAATAAGGTTCGTGACCCGGAATTATCCGAGTATATTATTCAGGCCGAAGGTTTATTGGAGCTTTTAGACGGTTTCGATGATGTGCAAGCACCGGATATTTTAGGTTGGTTTCGCGAAAACGAAGCAATTTTGATTGCGCGCATGAAAAGTGCCCGTAAGAACACATTTGTTCTGACCACGCTGATGAAATTCAAAGATGACGACATAGCTATCGAAGCTATGTATGACGCAATGTTGGCGATTTCCATCTCTGATAAAGAATATCATGTGGACGAATCTGATCTTATAAAATCCGCCGCGTCTCTATGGGGCTATGCAAGGCCGCCTTTCAAAGTCATAGGGGCTTAGCATATGATAGATTGGGCTTTATATATCGCCTTTGTCGGCTTTGCCTTCAGTTCTGCCTTCACGCCAGGGCCGAATAATTTTATGCTGATGTCATCAGGGGCTTTATTTGGCTTTCGCCGCACCATTCCCCATATTTCTGGCGTTGCCATTGGGTTTAATTTGGTCATGCTGGCGGCACTTCTGGGTATGGGTGTAGTCATTGAACAATTCCCTTGGGTGCTCACCGTGGTGAAAGTCGCAGGCGCGACATGGCTGGCTTGGCTTGGGTTTAAATTTTTCAAGGCCGCTTTCCTACACAATGATGACCAGAAAAAAGCGGAACCAAAAACCCGCCCCTCAAAAAGGTCAAGGCCATTTAAATTTTACGAAGCCGTGCTATTTCAATGGGTTAACCCGAAAGGTTTAATCATGGCATTGGCTGCAGCCGGGGCATATGTTGGCATTTCTAGTGATTTCAAACTGCGAGTCGTGATAATTTGCGCGACGTTTTTATTCATGGGTTTCACCTCAGCGTCCACTTGGGCGATTGCAGGTAGCGGCCTAAACCGTCTCATGTCCCAAGGCCGCTCGGCAGTGGTTTTAAACATTATTATGGGCTTATTACTCCTAGCAACCGCTGCTATGATATTAACGGCGCATAGTTGAGCAGACAATTTATGCCCTCCAACAACCGGACAACTGTCTAGAATGGTAAAATATTGCGGTATTTTCAGATTTCGCTTGCATTTTCTCCAAACTCTGCGTTTTAATCTCTGTTCAAATTATAGAGAGTATTATGAGTAATTGGTCCCCATCTAGCTGGCGGTCTAAACCCGCCAAACATATTCCGGATGATTATCCGAACCCTGCACGACTTGCAGACGTTGAAGCTACATTGAGCGGATACCCACCTTTGGTGTTTGCAGGCGAAGTCCGCCGCTTAAAGCAACGGCTCGGAGATGTGGCTATGGGTAAGGCCTTTCTCATGCAGGGCGGAGATTGTGCAGAGAGCTTCCGCGAGTTTCATCCGGATAATCTGCGTGATATGTTCCGCGTCATGATGCAAATGGCTGTGGTGTTGACATATGGCGGCGGTAAACCTGTTATCAAAGTTGGGCGCATTGCCGGGCAGTTCGCCAAACCACGTTCCTCGCCCGTCGAGACCATAGACGGTATTACCCTGCCTAGCTATCGGGGTGACAATATTAACGGCATGGAATTTACACCGCAAAGCCGCACGCCTGATCCTGAGCGCTTGCTGAAGGCTTACGGACAAGCCGCCGCAACCTTAAACCTATTGCGCGCTTTTTCTACGGGTGGGTATGCCAATCTCAACAATATCCATAAATGGACGCTTGGCTATGTCAAAGACAGCCCTCAGAGCCAGCGTTACTCGGATTTATGTGATAAAATCAGCGATGCTATGGACTTTATGCAGGCATGTGGGGTTACCCCCGAAAGCACGCCGCAAATGGCCTCTACAGAGTATTACACATCCCATGAGGGCCTATTGCTTGGTTATGAGCAAGCTATGACCCGTATTGATAGCACGTCTGGCCGTTGGTATGACACATCGGCGCACTTATTGTGGATTGGCAATCGCACAAGGCAAGTGGACGGCGCCCATGTGGAGTTCCTAAAAGGCGTAGAAAACCCGCTTGCGGTAAAAATCG
>JALSHM010000246.1 GCA_026982235.1 Robiginitomaculum sp.
CATGCATCCTATTCCCGTTTTGCACGGCATGACGCTAGGCGAACTGGCACAAATGATTAACGGTGAAGCCTGGCTGGCGGATGGTTTGGTTTGCGACCTCACCGTAATCCCCGTGAAAAATTATACCCGCTCTACGGTTTATCATTTGCCAATAAAGCCATCTCCCAATCTGCCCAACCAACAAGCCATTAAGTTATACCCCTCACTTGCCTTGTTTGAGGCAACCAATATTAGCGTCGGACGCGGCACCGAATTTCCCTTTCAAGTTCTGGGTGGCGCACATACAGGATTTGGCGACTTTACATTCACCCCTGTGTCAACACCGGGGGCAGCCCTTAATCCAAAATTGGAAGGCCAATTACTTTACGGGAAAGATTTTCGAATGGAGCAAATCGCCGGCTTGAACATTGAAATATTCCAAAAATGGTACGGGCGCGCAAAAGACTTGAACCAACCATTTTTGAATAGACCTAAATGGCTCGATAAACTTATGGGTACGGACATCTTCAGGACGCAAATAGAAGCCGGCCTAAGCGCTGATGATATTCGTGCCAGTTGGGAACAGGGGCTAAACAGTTTCAAAGCCCGCCGATCCCCCTATTTGCTCTACCCAGATGAATAAAAGTCGAGGGAAATGCTATACTGGAGACCTGTGCTAAAGCCCAAGAAAAACATAAATTCGCGCACCCTCCAATGACGTTGTTTTCCATTGTTGTATTTGTGCTGGGTGAACACCATACTGGCTTGCCAGTTCCGCGACCGTTCGCCTGCCTTTTACAAATTCCAAGTTACATATCCCAAGACAAAACGCATCTTAAAAACGGGTTTACACCGCAAGGGTAGCTCAAACTTACGGCTCAATTATTGGAGAGTTCCTCAATGAAAGTGAGACTGTGAGTACACTACCTAATGTGAGAGTAAAATGGTGGACGATACTGGGATTGAACCAGTGACCCCTACAATGTCAATGTAGTGCTCTACCGCTGAGCTAATCGTCCTTATCAGAGTCCGTGGACGGGCATATACGCTATGTCGCTAGCCTTGTGCAATAGATAAATCTAGGCGACGGCAAATTTTCTGCCCCCACTCTGCTGTCTAGACTGTTACAGATTTCTTGAGCGCCCTAGGCGGCAATCAGCTTTTCTATTTCACCGACCAATTGGCGTAAATGTATGGGCTTGGAAAGCACGCGGGCATCTGGTGAGGTGCTGGCATCGTTTTTGGCAACGGCGGCAAAACCTGTGATGAACATAATTTTTATGCCCGGCGACAGGGTTTCAGCTTGCTTGGCAAGCTCAATCCCGTCCAGCCCTGGCATCATAATATCGGTGAGCAACAGATCAAAAGCACCATCTGCGAATCTCAACGCCCGTAGCGCCCGTTCACCGTCCGAACACGCTATGACATGATGCCCCGCCTTTTCGAGCGCTTTTTCGAAAAATTTGCGCATTGCGTCATCGTCTTCTGCATATAATATTGTTGCCATACCGCCCTTACCGTTTCTTATTTTTATTGTTTTTACATTTAGCCTGTTTTTGGTCTATTATGGTACATAAACCAAGATGTGTACATAGATGTGCAGGATTCCCGCCAAGTGCGGCTTCTATAGACCATCGCCCTTAAGGAAGTGTTGCATGTGGACAAAAAATACTGAAACGCCGCGTCAAAGGGCCAATATTAAAACCCGCCAAAGGCTACAAATACGGCTGGATAAAATCGCCTTTGAGTGTTTCCGCCCGCCCTTTTCGCACAGCGTACCAGACGTGCTGAGCACGCCCCTCGTGCTGAGCTCGCCCCATTCAGGCCGCAATTATCCTGCAAGTTTCTTAGCACAAACCCGGCTTTGCACGCACCAACTTCGCCAAAGTGAAGATTGCTATATTGACCAAATACTCGCCCCCCTCACGGCAAGCGGTATTCCGATTATCGCGGCAAATTTTCCGCGCATCTATCTAGACCTTAACCGCGCTCCGGACGAATGGCCGCCAGAAGCTTTGGCCGATCGCCCTGGGGACGGCACTGCAGATATATGGCCCATATCGCCGCGCGCCCGTGCTGGGCTTGGCCTTGTGCCCGTGCGGGTGGGGGCTGACAGCGATATTTACCCCCACGACATCACGGCGGATTTAGTGCAGGGGCGCCTAGACGCCCTTTATACCCCTTATCATAATGCGTTGGCGGATTTATTGCACAAAGCCCGGCGCACATGCGGCCATGCCTTGTTACTGGATTGTCATTCTATGCCCAGCCATGACATATCCGGTAATCGCCGCGCTGATATTGTGCTGGGTAATTGCTACGGCGAGACCTGTCACCCAGACACCATAGACTATATAGAAAACGTTTTCATATCTTTGGGCTATGGGGTCGTGCGAAATCTGCCTTATGCGGGCGGCTATATCACCAGCCATTACGGCCAGAGGCATAACAAGATCGAGGCCGTGCAAATCGAGATTAACAAAGATTTGTATTTAAACCCAGATACGCTGGAACCCCATGCTGGCATGGCGCCACTGACGGCCAATATGAAAACCGCCATTTTACACATAAAAAACTATCTGGATATGCCCAACAATTTGGCGGCAGAGTAAGACACAAAAAAATAGGTCACGCCGAAGCGTGACCAGTTTGAGGGGGAGGAGTAGCTGTCGCTACAACTTAGATATGGGGTGTATTGGATTTATCACAAGCACTATGGACAGATTGTAATGAACAAATGCGGATATAGGCTCGTCCCAAATTGATACATATTTTGGTTAATGTGTCTGAACTCGCCGCGATCGCAGCCACATATGCACCAAATTGGTTCTGCATATTCGCTTTTTAGGGGAACAACCCCCGTCATAACTGGCACGGCATTTGCTCTCCTTTGGGGGGAGTGAACCTTATTTTGGCATTTCGCCGTTTAGGATATACAGAAGGATGAGGAAACATAATGACCAGTGATATTGATTTACATGTGGGCAAACGCCTACGCCGCCGCCGCCGTCTTTTGGGTCTGACCCAACAAGCCCTCGGGGATCAGGTCGGCATTCGCTTCCAACAAATCCAAAAATACGAATGTGGCGCTAACCGTGTCAGTGCCAGCCGTTTGTTTGAATTGTCCGAAGCGCTCTGCGTGCCCGTACAGCATTTTTACGAAGGCTTGTCCGAACACGATTCTGATACCGGGACGCCTGACCAAGACGTTTTGGCACCGGATATTTTATCCAAGAAAGAAACCATGGACTTGGTGCGCGCCTATTATTCCATGGGCGAAATGCCGCGCAAGCATTTGCTGGATTTAGCCAAGTCCTTAGAGACCACGGCCAATGCCGCCAAGCTTGCTCAGAAAATGGCACAAAAATCTATGTTGACCGTTCACGGTTAATTCGTGCTAGGCTTGGTGCATGCCGAACCAAGCCGACATAGAAGCCCGCTTAAATGCCGCCTGCAATATGGCGGATCAAGCACGGACCTTGACCCAACCCGCATTTGTGCGCGGGATAAGGGCTGATAATAAAAATAAGACGGGCGTATTTGACCCGGTCACCAAAGCCGACAAAGGTGCCGAAAAGCTGTTGCGCAGCCTTATTGAAACATCTTTCCCAGGCGATAGTATTGTCGGCGAAGAATATCCCGATACATATGGCGATAATGATTGGTCGTGGTGCCTTGACCCTATTGACGGCACAAGAGCTTTTGTGGCGGGCGTGCCCGTTTGGAGCACACTGATTGCGGTCAGTTTCAGAGGCGAGCCCGTCATCGGCATTATCGACCATCCTGCCCTTGGCGAACGCTATATTGGTGTGCTGAGCCAGACGGGTGATAAAGCCTGGTGCGAAACTGCGGCGGGTAGTGCGGCGCTCAAGACCCAAGCCTGTAACCGGCTCAATGATGCGGTTTTGTCCTGCACCGAGCCTATGGCGATGTTGTCGCGCGGGCAACTCGCGGCCTATGAAATGATAAGGCGCACGGCGCGGTTTACCCGACTGGGACTTGATGCATATGGCTATGCGCTCACGGCGGCAGGACGGATTGATCTGGTCATAGAGGCCGGCCTCGCCCCTTACGACATCCGCGCCCACATCCCCATTATCAAAGCCGCCGGCGGCGCAGTGACCACATGGCAGGCAGGCAATGCCAAAGACGGCGGCGCCATAGTCTGCGCTGGCGACCCAAGCTTGCTGGAACACGTCTACCCATATTTACAAAGAGCCATGGAGAGTTAAGAGCCAAGCGGGATGAGGATGTAGAAGCAACATCCCAGCCCCTCACCCGGCGCAAGAGCGCCGACCTCTCCCCAAAGGAGAGGTGAGAAAACTACATTTTCTTTGATGATGGCTGATAAAAATGTGCGCTTTTCGTTAAATCAAAAACAAATGTTCAGGCATCGTCTCCTCTCCCATGGGGAGAGGAACAAGGTGAGGGGGTAAGATGTTTATGAGAAATTATATGCCATAGCCTTGCTAGTAAGGGGATGGGGGGAACATCTCTCGTATGGTGCAAGACTAAAGTTAGTCCCCCCACCCGCAACGCCAACACTTGCGTGGCGTGTCGCCTCCGCGACCTCTTGGGAGTACCCTTGCGGTGCTGCGCTCCGGCACGCATTCACGCGAACGGTCTAAACTTAGCGCATTAAACGCGAAGATTCTGACAGATTGTCAACGAAGGTGCTTGTGTGTTTTCCTTCCCCCGCCTGCGGGGGAAGTACCCCGCAGGGGGGATGGGGGGAACAACGCGCGTATGGTGCAAGACTATAGTGTGTCCCCCCATCGCCTCCGCTACGCTCCGGCACTTCCCCCGCAAGCGGGGGAAGAAAGATAGGTCACAGTCACTGCTCAAAATGGCGTGCAATAAAGGCGTACTGATTTTGGCTTTATCCCAGTTTTTATACTGGTTGGCGTTCAGCCATTCATAAAGCCTACTGGCGCGATCACTGCCCTTAAGGCTGTCAAAAAAGATTTGGGCGATATAGCTATTGGCCAGTTGCAAATAATATAAATAGGCGGCGCGAAAGCGAGGGTCGTCCTGCAGTGGAGATAAATCTATCTGTGCCGGATTATGTGTCGTCATAGGCTTTCATCACCTAAACAAGGGTATCGGTCAAGCCTAATTGCAACGCTTGGGGGTAATTACCAACGTGGCCAGAGCAGGTTTTTGGCGACTTCTGACAGGTTGGGGTGCTGCATGAGATTGCTGGACATGCGGGTATCAGGGGGCAAGCCATTGACCCAATTCACAAAATGCACGCAATTATGGTGCAGCACATCATAGCCGCGTTCGCCGATTAAACTTTCGGCGCGCCGCACGGTTTCTTCTGGGTCTAATGTGCCAATATAGCCATGGTTTTCCCGCAAGCGCCCATCGGCGAACACAGACGGCGGCACTGATACCACCCCGCCAAACCGACGCGAACGGCAAATAATATAACCATCCCGGCCAACAATCCCCTCATGGCGTGCCGCCGGGAATAGCTGAATAGAGACGGTGTCGCCAGGATTTGCAGATAATGTCACAATAGTCGCTCTCAAAGTATTGGCACTATATAAGCACATAATTATCGTTTATCAATAAGTTTATGCAGAATATTGCGCCATTTCGTTCGGCGCCGAGTTTTAAGAACCCGCATTGACACGCTACAAATAACCCACTTATAAATATACCATGGGAGGTATATATGAGCGATGCGACACAAAAGCCAGATAAGGGCGAGATAGCGGATAAGAATAAACTCAAATCCACCCTGAGCAAAACTGCCGAGGTCGCAGACAAAGCCAGCAATGTGGCGGAGGTGGCCAATAATGCGTTTAGCGCCGTAAAATGGGTGGCCATTGCCGTGGTTATGCTGACGGTTTTGGGCTTTGGTTATGGCGTTTATAAATTGGTGACCAGACCCGTTGTTGCGGTCACAGATGCTGCGGGCAAAATGGTGGACGCCGCCTCTGACAAAGCGGGTGCCCTCAAAGACGGCGCGGGCAATGTCATCAACCGTCTGCTTATCCCGACCAAGGACCAAGCCACCCTCAATGCGCTGGCCGAAGCGGATTTTGAACTTTTGCACACTTATCCAGCCAGCAAGCCAGACGGCATTAAACAGCGCCTGTTTCGGACGACAAATTTCGGCGATAGCGAAAACCAAGTGTGTAAAATGTCCGTCAATTTTGGCGGCGGGGATTTGGATGCCTATGCAGGAGCCAATAATGAAGACTATGCCAAATCCAAAGCCCTAGGTTCAAAAGATGGCCGCCTGATCCGGTTTATCCTCAGGGCTGGCAAAGACGACATCCCCATGAATGTGGTTTGGGATAATGATGCCGGACATTGGGTCATGAAATGGCGCGCCACAACCACCAAAAAACCCCTGGACGACACCACAGCCGAAGCCCGCATTTTCGATTTACTGCGCGCCGTAAAAAAACAATGCGGCGGCGAATAGTTAGGTTCAGCCATTCACCGCCGCACAGATTAGTCAACCGTAATCGTCAAACCATCATCCCCCACATCGACCTTGACGTGGTCGCCGTTATTTATTGTGCCTGCTAGCACTTGTCGGGCTAATTCGTCTTGGACGGATTTTTGGATGACACGTTTTAGGGGACGGGCACCGAAAGCCGGGTCATAACCTTTTTCGGCCAGCCATGTACGGGCGGCGTCGGTTAGTTCAATCGTGATATCCCGGTCTTTGAGCCAGCCCATCAGGCGCTTGATTTGAATATCAACAATCGTGCCCATGACCTCTGGTTTGAGCCGCTCGAACAGTAAGATTTCATCAAGACGGTTGAGAAACTCTGGACGGAAATGGGCTTTCACCTGTTCCATGACGGCTTCGCGGGCCATATCCACATTATCATCATCACCCAGCGCCACCAGATATTCCGCGCCGATATTACTGGTCAGGATAATGACACAGTTTTTGAAATCCACCGTGCGCCCCTGCCCGTCTGTGAGGCGGCCATCATCAAGCACTTGCAGCAGCACATTAAACACATCCGGGTGGGCCTTTTCGATCTCGTCAAACAACACCACCTGATAGGGACGACGGCGTACGGCTTCGGTCAGGGCACCGCCTTCATCATAGCCCACATATCCAGGCGGGGCGCCGATGAGACGCGACACGGAATGTTTCTCCATATATTCAGACATATCAATGCGGGTAATGGCCTGGTCATCGTCAAACATAAATTCGGCGAGCGCCTTGGTCAGTTCGGTTTTACCCACACCTGTTGGCCCCAAGAACATGAACGAGCCAATGGGACGTGCGGGGTCTTTGAGACCAGCCCGTGCCCGGCGCACAGCATCTGATACGGCAGCTACGGCCTGGGCTTGTCCGACGACGCGCTTGGCCAAAACCTGCTCCATGGCCAAAAGTTTATCCCGTTCGCCTTCGAGCATTTTCTCAACCGGTACACCCGTCCAGCGCGAAATTATCCCGGCAATCATATCCGCACTCACCACGTCGGCCTCTAATGCGGCTTCTTGGTCCGCATCATCTGCATCCGCTTGCTCGGCGGCGCGTAATTGCTCTTCCAGTTCGGGGATTTCCACATGTTGCAAACGCCCGGCGGCTTCATAATCGCCGCGCCTGACCGCATCGGCCAGCACATTGCGAGCTTGGTCAAGCTTTTCCTTAAGCTCGGTCGCACCTGCAAGCTTGGCTTTCTCGGCTTGCCAGCGGGCGGTCAGCTCTTTGCTCTGATCTTCAAGCTCGGCAATTTCCTCTAGGCGTTTTTCCAGTCGCTCCTTGGAGGCTTTATCTTTTTCTTGTTTGAGAGCTTCGACCTCGATACGCGCCCGCACCAATTTGCGGTCAATCTCGTCCAGTTCTTCGGGCTTGCTGTCCACTTGCATACGCAAACGGCTGGCAGCTTCGTCCATCAAATCAATGGCTTTGTCTGGCAAAAACCTATCGGTGATATAGCGGTCAGACAATGTGGCCGCCGCAACAATCGCCCCGTCAGATATGCGAATACCGTGGTGCACCTCATATTTGTCTTTAATGCCGCGCAAGATAGAAATCGTGTCTTCGACGCTAGGCTCATCTACAAATACGGTTAAGAAGCGCCGCGCTAGGGCTGCGTCTTTCTCTAAATGTTTGCGGTATTCATCCAAAGTGGTCGCGCCAATACAGTGTAGCTCGCCTCTGGCCAAAGCCGGCTTTAAGAGATTGGCCGCATCCATAGCCCCATCGGTTTTCCCTGCCCCGACCAGCATATGAATTTCGTCGATAAACAAAATGATTTTACCCTCTGCTTTCTCGATCTCCTTAAGCACCGCTTTGAGGCGTTCTTCAAATTCACCGCGATATTTCGCCCCGGCAATTAAAGAGCCTAAATCTAGGGCGAGCAGGTCTTTGTCCTTCAAGCTTTCGGGCACATCACCATTGATAATGCGCA
Organism: Robiginitomaculum sp.; assembly: GCA_026982235.1. Classification (GTDB taxonomy): domain Bacteria; phylum Pseudomonadota; class Alphaproteobacteria; order Caulobacterales; family Maricaulaceae; genus Robiginitomaculum_A. The sequence continues at coordinate 8,376 of JALSHM010000246.1, forward strand.
AGGCCAAGCCTTCGACAATAGCGGTTTTACCCACACCCGGCTCACCAATCAGCAAAGGATTGTTTTTAGAGCGGCGCGATAAGACCTGAATAATACGGCGGATTTCTTCGTCGCGGCCAATCACCGGATCCATCTTACCTTCGCGGGCGGCGGCGGTCAGGTCTTTGGTATATTTGGCCAAAGCTTCATAGGCGTCTTCAGCCGCTTCACTGGTCACAGGTTCGTCGCCGCGCAAATTGCTAATGGCGGCGGCTATGCGCGACACCTCAACGCCCGCACTTTCTAAGAGGGTTTTCATATCTTTATCGGCACTGAGAATAAGCGCCAAAAACAAGCCCTCGACGGTGATATATTTATCACCAGCTTTCTTGGCCGCTGATTCGGCGTTCGCAAATACTTTGCCAGCCTCCCGGCTGAGGGTTAAATTCCCGACGCCAGAGCCGTCCACCGCCGGGATTTTCCCCAGCAAATCACGCGCCCCAGATTTCAGGGTATTGGCATCCGCACCTGATGTGCGCACAAGATTGGCCACAAGAGCAGCGTCCTCATCCAAAAGCGCCGCCAGAATATGTGCTTGTGTCACTTGTTGGTGGGAATGCTCAAGCGCTAGGTTTTGCGCAGCCTGCACCACAGCTTTCGCCCGGTTGGTATATTGTTCAATGTTCATAAGTCTCTCCACTTCCAGCATGCCCAGAAAAAACCAAACACACCATAAAATTCGTTGTTAAGACCTATATGGTGACGCACAAATTTTGTGCAAGTGCGACGTTTTGGTGGATTGGCTCAACTACTCGCCATTTGAGAATTCACCTCAAACCCATTAGAATCCAACAGATTTAATGCCTGCACAATTTACCCTAAAATGTTTCGCGAAGCGAACCGTCTTTAAGTTGTATATGCGTCAATTTTCGGTCAATTCTTGCCGGATATTCACCGCAATCACCTTATGTTCCGCCTGATTGAAAATTGGAATCATTCAAAGCCGGGGCAAAGCCGGGGCAAAGCTGGCACTATGTGAATTTTCTAAAAAAAAATTGGTTTTCCGCGCAAAAAAAATTTGGCGTGCAAGCCTATGGAATATCAGGATTTTTTAAATTCCACCTATTATTAACCATGGTTTTTAACAGCTTATTAACAATAAAATTGACAAAGTGAGACACTAGGTATTGACGAGGTGGCGTAAATGAACACTATATGTAGTACGAAGACCGATTTGGTTTCCAATTATTATTGACCTGAAAATGGGTGTTGGCTGGCACCTAAACGGTATTCGTCGCTGCAAAAACGTTGAAATACGAATAATCGTGCCCAGCACTGGGGCTGGCATAAAGCAAATTGACCAAGGGGGAAAATATATGTCTGAAGACGTAAACACAGGGACGGCAGTTATAGAGATTAACAATGACGACCACCAAATTGAACACCCTGTTTCTGACAATATTACGGCACACGAACCCACTAATTTAAAGCTGGTTTCCCGGGTCAAAATTGACCGTTCGCGTGATGAGCTTCTGACTGATTTTGGCAAAACCACCTTGGTTGACCGCTATCTTTTGCCCGAAGAAAGCTACCAAGACATGTTTGTGCGTGTGGCCGAACATTACGCCGACAAAGGCGATTCAGCCCATGCCCAACGCCTGTATGATTATATGTCCCAGCTATGGTTCATGCCTGCCACGCCTATCCTGTCCAATGGCGGTGCCAAGCGCGGCCTGCCGATTTCTTGCTTTCTCAACGCTGTCGATGATAGCTTGGATAGTATTGTTGATGTTTGGAACGAAAATGTCTGGCTGGCTTCTAATGGCGGTGGTATTGGTACCTATTGGGGCAATGTTCGCTCTATTGGTGAGAAAATTGGCCGGGCGGGCAAAACCTCAGGCATTATTCCGTTCATCCGGGTTATGGACAGTTTAACCTTGGCCATTTCCCAAGGCTCATTACGCAGAGGCTCTGCGGCGGTGTATCTCGACATTCACCACCCGGAAATCGAAGAGTTCCTAGAGATTCGCAAGCCCAGCGGTGATTTTAACCGCAAGAGCCTTAACCTACACCACGGCCTCAATATAACAGACGAGTTCATGGAAGCCGTGCGCGACGGCGAAGAATTTGCCCTGCGTTCGCCAAAAACCAATGAAGTCATCAAGAAAATTGATGCCCGCAAATTGTGGCAAAAAATCCTGGAAATGCGCTTGCAAACTGGCGAGCCATATATGGTGTTCTCGGACACAGTCAATAAAGCCCTTGCCCACCACCAAAAACAGCAAGGCCTACGGGTACAACAATCCAATCTATGTGCCGAAATTATGCTGGCCACTGGCAAAGACAAAGCCGGGCGGCAACGCACCGCCGTGTGCTGCTTGTCCTCGGTCAACGCCGAAAAATTTGACGAATGGAAAGACAATCCTGATTTCATCGAAGACATTATGCGGTTTTTGGATAATGTTTTGCAGGACTATATCGACAATGCGCCAGATAAAATGGCCGACGCGGTGTATTCTGCTATGCGCGAACGGTCTGTCGGCCTTGGTTTGATGGGCTTTCATTCTATGCTCCAGTCCAAAGGCGTTCCGTTTGAAAGCGGCATGGCCAAGGCTATTAACAAACGCCTGTTCAAGCATATTCGCAGTCAAGCCGATGCAGCCAGTGTCAAACTCGCCCATGAACGCGGCCCCTGCCCGGATGCGGCGGATGCTGGCATGATGGCGCGCTTCTCCCACAAAATGGCCGTGGCACCTACCGCCTCTATCTCAATTATTTGCGGCGGCACGTCTGCGGGGATTGAGCCTATTCCGGCCAATATCTACACCCACAAAACCTTGTCTGGCTCGTTCACTGTACGCAATAAATTTTTGGAAGAACTGCTCGACGAAAAAGGCGTGAACACACCGGAAATTTGGAACTCGATTTTGGAACATGAAGGCTCGGTGCAGCATTTGGACGAATTGTCTGAAGACGAAAAAGCCGTATTTCGCACCGCGTTCGAGCTTGATCAGCGCTGGATTATCGAATTGGCAGCAGACCGTGCCCCGCTCATCTGCCAAGCTCAAAGCCTCAATATCTTCATCCCCGGTGATGTTGCTAAATGGGATTTGCACATGTTGCACTGGAATGCATGGGAAAAAGGCATCAAGTCTCTGTATTATTGCCGCTCAAAATCCGTACAACGCGCCGCCTTTGCGGGCAGTATGGACAAGCCAGCCAATGATATGGAAGCCGCCATGCAAGCCGCCGCCCCAACAGATTATGACGAATGCCTTGCTTGCCAATAAGGCTTCGCGCAAAAATCAAACAAGAAAAACCCGCCAGCGATGTTGGCGGGTTTTTTGTGCTCCAAACAGAGACATATTATTTTTCTTCAGTACCTGAAGTATCCGCGTCGGGAATATCTACATCAATTGTCGGAATATCATCGATTGTAACAGTACCGCGTGTACCCAACATACCGCGCTTGCGCATAATATCCGTTTTCTGCTCTAATTCGCGCAAGAGGCGCGCAATTTCCGGCGGGATACTTGTAGAGTTAACCTGACCATCCACCTGTATATTTAATTTCTGCAATGACGGCCTATCGCCAGCAAGGAGATCCGCTACTACAGGGTCATATCTATCCAGTTTAACAGGCTTACCTTTTGCCAGCAACTCTCGAACATCAGAATCAGCATGTTTACGCAAATGGCGTGTTAAATCGGCTGGCCAATTGTTAAAATAGTAAGGACGAACTTCATCGTACAAAGTTGATACTTTCATGGCACCAGCAGCTGCATGCACGCCGCGTAAAGAATTAACGAATTCATTCGCTTGCAATTTCAAAATAGCGTGGACATTACTGCCAGTGAACGCAAAGTTTTGCAATGCCGGCCCGCCAATATTGCCCCGAAAAAAACCATACATCACATCAGGATTTGACCAATTTGGGTAGACAATGTTTTCACGTATATCCCTAAGGCTTAAATCAACACCACGAATATTCAGAAGTTTTGCATCATTAAGACGCTCTTTATTGGGGCCGACGCGTGAATCCTCGGGTTTGCGCACCGGATAATTATGTGCAATTTGCTCAATCAGAGTGACATTGTGTAAATTCATCCAAAAAGCTAATTGTTCGTCACGGCTCAAGCGGGTAATATCCACCTGATTAGCCACTCGCTCTAAATCCTTGCGATATTCCGTTAATCCCTTTTTGTACTCATCGTTCAAAAATGAGAATGTTACACGACTTCCTTCAAGGCGATACCCTGATTTATGCCCCTTAACAATTCGTGTCCCAACAATTGAATCCGGGCGGCGTGCGCGGATGCGTATGGATTGCCCCAGCCTCAAAACAATATTTTGAAGTGCAGTGTCCCAGACTTCATAATCAATTGTTGAATATTGAGTTTGTTGTTTTGGTACAAATTGGCGATAAGGTGCGGCAACAGAAACCATTGCGTCGACTGTTTGTGACGTCGCACTAACACGGACAACCGTTTCATTTGCTGGTTTTCCAGCTTTCGGAAACCCCGTATGTACAGATGCTGCAAATGCGGGTAAACCTCCCGCTGGGACTACTAACAATGAACTCATTAAGAGTACAAATTTTATTCTATTTTGGCCAAACATATTTTTCTCCTACTTATCGGTAAACAACAAAACACACTTTAGGTAAGCTTGCAAAGCTTTTATTGTGAAACCCCGTTAACAATTCCAAGTTTCAAATCTTTGGGCTTTGCCAAGCATTCTTGCTAGACTATCAAAACGAGCTTGCGGACGTTCAACAACAAGGCTCTCTGCCAATTTACTTGCGGCGAGTACAAGATGTTGCCCTTGCACAAATAAGGTAAATTTATTTAATACGGATGGACTACGCCCGCTTAATACTACGGCTGCCCGGATAGCTTCTCCGTATATTTGGGCAGAACGCTGCTCCGTTTCGCTTAAAAAATGCTGGATGATAGCATTTTCTGGCGGCGTCTTACGGCTCCTATAGGCGCGAAACAGCATAAATGCTAGATAGGCGCGTTCTTTATGGCTCAACCCTGGCAAGGGGCCATACAAAGCTATTTCGTAAACAATTTTTGCTCTATGGTCGGGATGCAAGCCCGCACCAGTACCAATTAAAAGGCTCGCAGCTTTGCGTATACGGTTTTCCGTTACTAAATCAAATGTCCGAGGTAGCTCTCCATGAACCCCAGATAAAAAATCGAAAATCGCCGCACCCAAATGTGCGCCATCCCGACTTTGCCCGGCTATACTGGCGCACGCATCATATAGTGCATAGCGGCCACTGACCTGCTTGGAGAGATACTCATACACGAGCCCATCCCTTAGCCCTCCCGGTGCGATAACAACATAGTTTGGGTTGAATTTCTCCAATAATATGCTGAGCATTAAACCGCCATAAGGCAAGGTATCCGCCCGCCTTTGGGATATATTTGGCCAGTTCAAAAGCGCCTGTATGCCTTCGTCTGAACATGCCCAACTTGCTAAGTCTTGCGCGTGCTTGACGCCGAGGCTATAATTGTTGGTCACGCGCAGTGGATAGCCATTTCGCTTCTGATCAATATTGGCCAAATTGCGCCATGCGCCACCAATTAAATACAAAGTATCAATTTTAGGGTAGTTTTGCGTAATACTAGCCCCCAAAATATCTTCTATTTTCGGGCGCAATAAAGCAGCATCAAAATCCTCCTCATACATAGAAAAAGGCCCCAATGGATAAGAAACACCGCCGTGCGCCTGCCCTCCTTTTACTTGCACAAGCTCCAGGCTAGCTCCGCCCAAGTCTACCGCCAAACCGTGCGCCCGAGGTTCGCCAGCCATAACACCACGGGCAGACATCAAAGCCTCCCCTTCACCACTAAGTGGTGAAATATCAAGTCCGGTTTGTTTCAGAACCTGCGCGATAAATTCCGGCGCATCACTCGCATCACGCATGGCTGCCGTGGCCGCAACCAATACTTCATCCAGCTTTTGTGTTTCCGCCAATAATGCAAATCGTTTCAGTGCCGCAAGTGCTTGTACGCGCCCTCCCGGATATAACTTACCTGTCCGGCGCAAATCACGCCCAAGGCCAGCCAAAACTTTCTCATCGTAAATCGGTGCAAATGCTGCGCCCGATATTGAATAGACAACAAAGCGCACAGAGTTGGAGCCAATATCAATAACGCCTATTCGCTGTTTTTGCGCCTGCCCTAGGTTTTTTGCTTGCATTTCAGATTATTTTCTAGGCCGCACTAGCCGATCTATCTTCGCTAAGAAGTAAATGTAAAGCCTCGGCATTAGGCGCACTGCGAAGGCGTTCACGAATATCTTCCCGGCGTAGGAGCCGCGACACTTGTGCTAAGGCTTTCAAATGCAAACTACTTGCCCCGGAGGGTGCCAATAAAAGCACAACCAAGTCCACAGGCCGCTCATCAATGGCCTCGTAATCAAGTGGCGTTTCCAAGCGAGCAAATACGGCACGAACCTCATCAATACCGTCTAATCTTGCATGGGGGATAGCAACACCATAACCAACACCGGTACTCCCGAGGCGTTCGCGCTCGGTAACTGCCGCGACAATATCGCGAGCTTTGTTGTTGTCTCCATCTATTGCACCGCAATTTATGGCAAGCTCTGCCATTTCTTGAAATAATTGCTTCTTGCTTACGGCATGTAGATTTTGCGCGATACAATCTGGCGCAAATAATTTTCCAACACTCATGTGTCTATGCTTTCTATTGCGCTTAACCCTGCGCGTTTGGCACGGCTACCCGGCTCTGATTAAACAGCTTTAATTTTAGCTTCCAGCTTTAGGAAAGGCTCTTAGCGCAACTAGCGCTGCGGGTCAATCCACCCTACATTGCCGTCCCCACGCTTGAATACCACATTCAAACCACCGTGTGCTGCGTTGCGAAACATAACGGCGGAGGAATCTGTTAGACCTAATTCCAGCGAAGCCATGCTGACCGTCATGGTACGGATTTCGGTCTTAAGCTCAGAGATTACCATAGGTTCGCTCGGGGCTTGGCTATCCGTACCGTCGTCTTCCGCTCCGACCGGATTTTGTAATATATACATGGCTAGCGCCTCTGCTTTATCCTCGGCTCTGTGGTCACTGAGGCGGCGCTTATACCGGCGCAAGCGTTTTTCCAAATGTTCCAACGCCTCGTCCGAAGCCTCATAAGCATCCGGCGCATTGCCATTAGCTTGCATGGCAGCGCCTGAGGGTAAATGGGCAGAAATGACCGTATGGAACCCTGGACCGTCTTTAGAAATAGAGACGTGAATTTCTCCGTCTCTGTGAATATACTTGTCCATCATTTCTTCTAGCCTGTCATGAATACGCTGCGAAAGTGCCGATGAAACGTCGATACCTTTAGAAACAATATGGATTTGCATAGGGGGGTTCTCCTGTTTGAGTGTACCCTATCATAGCATTGTTTGTGGCTAAGGTCAGGTGAAAAATGATATTTATTGTTTATTTTTAATGATGCGACGTCTTTGCACCGAAGAAGCAATACCTAAGCTCTCGCGGTATTTAGCAACGGTACGTCTCGCCACATCAATACCTTGAGCTTGCAAGAGTTTAACCAATTTATCATCCGAAAGCACGGATTTCACGCTATGCTCTTCATCAATCAGGATTTTAATTTTATGGCGCACAGCTTCAGACGAATAGGTTTCAGCGCCGTCCATAGAACCAATGGCGGCGGTGAAAAAATATTTAAGCTCGAATGTGCCGCGCGTGGTGGCAATATATTTATTGGAGGTGACACGGCTAACCGTGCTTTCGTGCATATCAATGGCATCTGCCACAGTTTTTAGATTAAGCGGGCGTAAATGATCGACACCATAGGCGAAAAACCCATCTTGGAGCTTCACGATTTCACTGGCAACCTTGAGAATTGTCCGCGCTCTTTGATCCAGACTTTTAACCAGCCAGCTAGCACTTTGGGAACATTCGGACATATATGATTTGACTTTTTCGTCTTTTGTCTTGCTGCACACTTCGGCGTAATAACGCGAATTTACCAATACGCGCGGCAAAGTGTCCGAGTTCAGCTCAACCGCCCAACCGCCGTCCGGGCGCTCATGCACAAATACATCCGGCTCAACCACACAAGCAGTGTCCGATCCGTAAGCCAAGCCAGGTTTCGGCGCCAATGCCCGCAGGCGGGCTGTATATTCACCCAATGCCTGCACGCTAATACCACAAATCTTGGCAAGCCCTGGCAAATCATGCTTGGCCAGCAATTCCAGATTATCCAACAATAATTGCATGGGGCCATCAAGTTCACCGCGTTCTTTTAGCTGTAAGGCCATGCATTCACTTAAATCCCGCGCCATAACACCTGTAGGCTCAAAGGTTTGCAAAACGGTGAGGACTGATTTCACTCGATTTAAATCAACACCTAGCCTGTCCGACAGCTCTTGTAAATCCGCGCGCAAATATCCGTTTTCGTCCACTTGGTCAATTAGATAAGCCCCAATCATCCGGTCACGTTCATCGTCAATGGCCATAGCGAGTTGCGCGGTTAAATGCGCGTTGAGCGTAATTTCGTGGGCGGTATTGGCCGCAGGGTCGTAATCATTATTCCCAGAAAAACTACCGCCTGTACCCGCCTTACTCCAATCCACATCCCCACCGACAGATACAGCACCCACAGAATTATCAGCGGCAATATCTGCGGCGGTTGCCTCCACGTTTAATTGACTTTCAGACACATCCATGGCGTCAGCAGCGGCAGCAGACGGGGTATTTAAATCTAGCTCGGTCAAGCCAATGTCACTGTCTGGCTTAATTTCAACAGCATCTTCCCGACGGTTTTCTGTACCCGTCCCGCGTTCTAGCAAAGGATTGCTCTCCAATTGTTCTTCTACAAATGCGGCCAGTTCAATATTGGTCAAAGTCAACAGCTTGATCGCCTGCTGCAATTGCGGCGTCATGGCCAATTGCTGGCCTTGTTTGAGTTTTATCTGTGGCGCAAGTGCCATTCTATCCCTTTCCCGAATATACCAGAAACCAAGACATAACAGCTTACCCTTAAGGATAGGTTTTCAAAATGAAATAAAATTACCAAATAGGTAAGGTCTAATTCTCACCGTAAATAATTGGCTTGTTAGGGTCTGTTTTTCCCGTGCTTGCAACATTGCCCCGATAGGGAATGGGGGCTTGCGCTGCCTGTATTGGGCTTAGGGGTTTGCCAGAAATAGTCAGTTGGCTACCCTCGGGTGACCATGCGGCCAGCTTAAAACCACTAATATAGTTAGGCGGAAGGCTTAGGACTTCTTCTTGCCCGCCACGCGGGCGTAGATAGAGGATTAGCCCATTGATTTCAGCGGCGTCCAAGCGTTCGCGCGGAATAAACACCCGCAAATTTTCTTGGCGACTACACGAGCGGCGCACCACATAATCCGTTCGTCCTCGATTATAATAAGAATCGCGCGGATAGTAATTCATCTGGCGCTTTATGCTATTCCCGGTATTGGTGCGCGGGTTCGACCTACGCACAGGACGGCTCACCATCGGTTTTGGTTTATAGGACGATTTAGGCCTGGAAACAGGCGCAGGCTTTGGCCTAGATACAGACTTCGGCCTAGAAACAGGCGCAGGTCTTGATGTCGGGCGCGACGAGGATCCAGTTACAAGATCAGGTCTAGTTCTTGAAATTATGCGTTTGGACGTTCTGGGCAGGGCGCGTGGATGGGGCACAGGCCCATTAGGGTTAGTACGCGGACGGTGCGGACGGACGTCTGGATCCGTGCCAGGCCCA
>JALSHM010000247.1 GCA_026982235.1 Robiginitomaculum sp.
CCGCAAGATGTCAAAATCCCTCGGTAACACAATCGCGCCCGAACAAATCATTCGCCAATACGGCGCCGATATTCTGCGCCTATGGGTAGCCAGTTCCGACTTCACCGACGACCTTAGAATCGGCAACGAAATCATCAAAACCGCCGCCGATGCCTACCGCAAACTGCGCAATACTTTGCGCTATATGATTGGGGCGCTCGACGGTTATGACCCGGCGGGCGCGGTGGAATATGCAGACATGCCTGCGCTGGAACAATGGGTGCTACACAGATTGAGCGAGTTAGACGGTTTGGTCAAAGACGCCTACAAAGCCCATGATTTCAAGAAAGTTTATGCGGCGCTGTTCAATTTCTGCACCAATGATCTCTCGGCCTTTTATTTCGACATCCGCAAAGACGCGCTCTACTGCGACCCGCTAGGCAGCACGCGCCGCCGCGCATGCCGTACGGTGATGGATAAATTGTTCAACCGCTTAACCCTATGGCTCGCCCCCATCCTCAGCTTCACTATGGAAGAAGTTTGGCAAGCCCGCTATAATGATGAAAGCGGTTCGGTGCATTTGCACGCATTCCCAGACGCTGTTGATGGGTGGCAGAACGAAGCCCTCGCCAAACACATGGAGGTGCTCCTTGCTTTTCGCGCCCAAGTCTCGGAAACCATTGAACCTTTGCGTAAAGACGGCATGATTAAGTCTAGCCTAGAGGCTCGCGTTGTGGCTCCGGCGCAAAGCGGATTAACCGCCGCTCTCACCGCGCTCGACATCACGCGCAAAGATGTTTATCCCGACCCATCGGCTCCGGTGGATACATTGGCGGATTATCTGATTGTCAGTGAATGCGACCTTTCGGCAAAAGCAGACGGCATAAAAATCCAAGACTTAAAAGCACAGGGCTACACAAAATGCGAACGCTCATGGAAATATTTCAAGGCGGCAGACGGCGCGACCATTACCCCACGCGATGTTGTGGCGACAGAGCAATGGGATGCGAAGAATGGGTGAAACAATTAACTTTCCAACTCCTCACCTTGTTCCTCTCCCTACGGGAGAGGGGACATTGGCTTGTCTGTCTGTGTTCCATGGAATATCCTGTGAAGTTGCGCTAAACTTAGTATCTCCTTTGGAGAGAGGCGCGCGACAGCGTGGTGAGGGGCTGTGATATGGAGGGAATACTATGAAACTCCGTAAAAAACTCTGGCTTTACGGCGGCCTTATCCCGGCGGGTATCGTCGCATTTGACCAGCTCACCAAAGCATGGGCTTTGGGGAAGTTTTCTGTGCCACATAATATTTGTGCGCTCAACCCTTATCCAGGCAACCATATCGAGATTTCGTCCGTGTTCGATTTATCACTGGTTTGCAATCAAGGGGTTAGCTTCGGCCTGTTCCGCGAACATGCAGATATTGGTCGTTATGCACTGACTATATTTGCCATCATTATGGCAATTGTGTTGCTGTTCTGGCTCAATAAGGAAAAAAGCAAGCTCATTTCCGTGTCTCTCGGATTTATCATCGGCGGGGCTATTGGCAATGCTATTGACCGGGCGCTCTACGGGGCGGTGACGGATTTTCTTAATTTCTCCGATATTGGCTTTAAATGGGTGTTTAATGTTGCGGATATGTCGATCAATATTGGTGTTGCGGGCTTGCTACTGTCCATGTTTTTCCAGTGGCGGGCGGAGAAAGCGGCTTCTGCTACGACTGATAAAAATACAGAAAGTTAACTTGGCAGGGTGGTTTTAATTCGCTAGAAGCCCCTAAACTGTTATGACCTTTAGGAGTCGATAATGACATCACGTAATTTTCTTTTTGCCGCACTTGCTGGCGCCGCGCTTCTTAGCACAGGATGTGCCTCTGCGGGCAAGGCGCTCGGCATGTCAAAGACAACACCCAACGAATTTAACATATTAACCAAGCCGCCCTTGGTGGTGCCCCCAGAATATAACCTACGCCCGCCCCGCGAAGGCGAGTTGAATGTGGAAGAAAAATACGCCACCGTTGCAGCACGTAAAGCGCTTCTGGGTGAGATTGACCCTGCCAAACCCTCCGCTGGTGAATCGGTACTGATTGCCAAGGCAGGTGGCGGCAGAGCCGATCCGGCTGTGCGAGTTATTATAGATGGGCAAAACTCGATCGAGCGCAAAAACCGTGGGTTTGCGGATCGTGTCCTGTTTTGGAAAAATGGAAAAGCCATTGGGCCCGATGGCCAACCACTGGATCCGGATCAAGAGGCGCGTCGTCAAAAGGCCATACAAGCAGCAACTGGGGGTAATCCCGTACAAATTAAACGCCGTCCTGGTGGGGCTAAATTGCCTGGTTTGTAAAGCCTATCAATAAAGATAATGGATTGTAAAAAGCTCGCCGATGGCGGGCTTTTTTTGTGACATTGTGCCGAAAATTTTGGCCAATTTTCTGCAAAAACACACTGACATCTAGGAACAATATTTTCCGCTATCAAGACATAAAATTCTAAAAAAAACTTAATTTTTTTAATGCCTTGAAAGCTGTTCAAGAGGTCTCAAATCTTGGCGGACAACACGAGTTGCCACAAGCAATAACTTAATCTGGAAGGACACTAAAATGAAAAAATATTTAATCAACACGGCACTTTTGGGCGCACTCGCTTTTACAACATTAGCGCCAAACCTATCATATGCGCAGTCGGCAGAAAATGCCACAGCTACGACACAAAGTAAGTTGGACAATCAGACTATAGATGACCTAAAGTCAGAAGCAAAAGAAATGACCGCGCGCGAACGTATGTTGGCGGATAAAATCACAGAGGCTTTCGACAGTATAAACCAAGCCCAAGAAGCTATTCTTGCAAAGGATAAGGTCAAAGCAGATGAAAATTTGGTGAAAGCGCTCGGCCAACTGGAGGCTGTTGTTAGCTTAAACCCAGACCTGTTATTCATACCCCTTAACAAGGAGTATATTACCACTGACACTTATCACAATGTTGATGATTTACTCGCCGCGCGCAGAGTAGCCCTTGGTTTTTTGCGTCGAGGTCATGTCCAAGATGCCCGGCTTATCTTGGCTGATATGGTCAGTGAACTTAATATTCGCACGACAAACTTGCCTTTAGTTGGTTATGTTGACGCTATTCGAGTGGTTTTGCCATTGGTTAATGATGATAATTTCGATGGTGCCAAAGAAGTTTTGGATACTGCTTTGCTCACGCGGGTCGTTTCCGACAAAATTGTTCCCCTGCCAATAATCCGCATGGTCACAGCCTTGGAAGCTGCGCAGGCAATTGAACTTGACGATGAGAAAAGCGCGGATGCAAAAAAGCAAGAAGTTTTGGAGCATTTAGATTACGCAGAAGAGCAGATGAAATTGGCAGTCGCATATGGGTATGCCGATAAAGACACCTATAAGCAAAGTCGGAAAACTATAAAATCTTTGCGCAAAAATATCATAAATGCCATAGATAATGCGGATACATATACGAAAGCTTTGAGCGATGTAAAAACGGCCAATGATAAATTGGAAAGTGCCCAAAAGCGCGCGGATGATCGCCAAGCAGCGAAAGATAAAAAGGCAGCGGAAGAAAAATCTGATAAATAACTTTGCCGTTAAGATATGTTTCATATCGACCCTTTTCTGTCGACCCTAGCGCTAAATGGCGCTAGGGTTTTTTCATGACATCAGTAAGCCCGACGATTCGCAGATTGCCACAGCACACCATCAACCGCATAGCGGCGGGTGAGGTTGTGGAGCGTCCTGCCAGTGTCATCAAAGAACTGGTGGAGAATGCGCTGGATGCGGGGGCAAGCCAAATTGATATTCGTTATGAGGCGGGCGGGCGGCGAAGCCTGAGCGTTACTGACGACGGCAAAGGTATGACCAAGGCGGAAGTTGTGCTGGCTATTGAGCGCCATGCTACGTCTAAATTATCGCCGGACGCAGACGGGAAATGGGATCTTCTTAATATAGCCAGCATGGGGTTTCGCGGTGAAGCCCTCCCGTCCATAGGCTCGGTGTCGCGCTTGACCATTACGACGCAGACTATGAACGCTGAATCTGCCTGGGAAATATCCGTAAACGGCGGCACATTATCAGGCCCCAGACCCGCACCGCGCTTTGGCTTGTCGGGTACACGGGTAGATGTGCGGGATTTGTTTTATGCCACGCCTGCGCGGTTAAAATTCCTCAAAACCGAGCGCTCAGAAAGCATGGCCATATCCGATATGGTCAAGCGCCTTGCCATGGCGCGAGCCGATGTTGGGTTTAGCTTGCACAATGGGGTGCGGGCGGCATTGTCTTTGCCCAAAGAGACTAACAATGATGAGGGGCGCCTTAAACGCCTGGCCGATATTCTTGGTCATGATTTTCGCGATAACGCCCTCGCGATAAATGCCGAGCGTGAGGGGGTCAAATTAACTGGCTTTGCAGGCCTGCCAACATTTTCGCGCGGCTCGTCGACCCATCAATATTTATTTATCAATGACCGCCCGGTGCGCGATAAGCTTCTATATGGTGCGGTGCGCGGGGCTTATCAGGATTTTCTGGCGCGTGGACGGCATCCGGTGGTGGCGCTTTATGTGGATATTCCAACCGAGTTTGTGGACGTCAATGTGCATCCGGCCAAGACGGAGGTTCGCTTCCGTGACCCGGCCATGGTGCGCGGGCTTATTGTCGGAGCGCTACGCCATGCTTTGGCCGGGGCAGGGCACAGGGCATCGACCACCACCAGCGCCTATGCCCTTGGCCGCGCGCAAGTCGGCGGCGCAATAGGCGCACACCGTTCAAATTTTGGAAATTACCAAGCCCCGCAAGTCCCAGATGTGCAAACCCAACCGCTGATTGATGGTTTCTCTGCACAGGTGGAAGAAGCTCCGGAATATTTTGTGCCCACACATGATAATACGGCACCCATCGTCCAAGATTTCACGGACAGGCCACTTGGTGCCGCGCGGGCGCAAGTCCACGAAACCTATATTGTCGCCCAAACTGTGGACGGCATGGTCATCGTCGATCAACACGCCGCCCATGAACGCCTGGTCTATGAGCGCATGAAAGCCGCCATGGCCGACAAAGGAGTCGAGCGGCAAGCCTTGCTCATCCCCGATATTGTTGATTTGGGGGAGGGCGATGCCGTGCGGGTTTTATCCCGCGCCGACGAACTTGCCAAAATGGGCTTAATCATAGAGCCGTTCGGTGTCGGGGCGGTTTGTGTGCGCGAAACCCCTGCGCTGCTTGGTGAAATGGATGTGCAAGGATTATTGCGGGACTTAGCAGACGATTTGCGCGATACGGACGAAACGCTTTCCTTAAACGAGCGCTTTGAACATGTTTGCGGCACAATGGCTTGCCATGGTTCTGTGCGCGCTGGTCGCCGCCTCAACGCCCAAGAAATGAACGCCCTCCTACGCCAAATGGAAGACACCCCCCACTCAGGTCAATGCAATCATGGCCGCCCTACTTATGTGGAACTGAAGCTTGCGGATATAGAGCGGTTATTTGGGCGGCGGTGATTCATGTTGGCTAGCGTTTCTCAGGGAATAGTTGCAATAACCCTGCACGGCTTGCATTGGCTATGCCGCGTTCGGTGATGAGGCCGGTAATGTATTTGCGCGGGGTGACGTCAAAGGCATCGTTGCGGGTCTTGGTAGGGTCGGGCATGGTAGTGACGCGCCTTATGATACCATCTTCGTCGCGACCCGTAATCCAGCCGACTTCTCGTTCACCGCTGCGCACTTCGATAGGAATTTCCTTGAGGCCGTCTTGCATGTCCCAATCTATAGAATTACTCGGGGCGCAGACATAGAACGGTACATTATTGTCAAAAGCGGCGAGGGCTTTGAGGTATGTGCCAATCTTGTTGCATACATCCCCCGTTGCCGTGGTGCGGTCTGTACCGACAAAACAAATATCGACGAGGCCGTGCTGCATGAGGTGGCCGCCCGAATTATCAGTGATGACGGTGTAGGGCACGCCGTGTTGCTCTAACTCCCAAGCGGTTAGGCGTGCGCCTTGGGATCGGGGACGGGTCTCGTCCACCCAGACATGCACATTCATGCCAGCATTAAACGCTTTATAAATCGGCGAGATAGCTGTGCCCCAATCAACGGTTGCTACCCAGCCCGCATTGCAATGGGTGAGGATATTTATGACTTTATCGTTTTCTGAGCCGTCTTTATGCTTTTTTGTTTTATTTTGGGCGATTTCGTCGAGCAAAACCTTGCCATAATCGCCAATATTGGAACACATCTGCGCATCATCATCACAGTTTTGTCGCGCCATATCAAATAATATGTCCGCGCGTTTATTTTCGCTTATTTCTCTGGCCGCTTCAACACATTCGCGGGTTGCCCATTCCAGATTGACCGCCGTTGGCCGCGATGCATTCAGGACTTGTTGCGCGTTTTTCAAACTGGCATCGGACGGGTCATTGCGCACGGCTACGGCCATACCGTACATAGCCGTCGCCCCGATACACGGGGCGCCGCGTACTTTCATATCGGCAATAGCATTGCGGGCGTCCTCTAGAGTTTCAATAGAGATAATCTTTAATTCGTGGGGGAGAAACCTTTGGTCGATGATTTCAACTTTACCGTCCTTGTCCCAAATCGTGCGCATATCCTGTCCGTTAACTCTCATGGGTTTGTTCCTCCAAATTTGTATATGTGTCTGGTGTAAATCGCGGGCGGCAAATGGATTTGAAGATTAAATCCCCTTCGCCCGTATTGGTAATGCGCTGGCTTTGCCCTGGCTCGATTCGAACACAATCCCCGACGCACATGAGGGTACTTATGCCGTTTATCTCCAGCAAGCCGCCGCCGCTCTCAATGATATACCATTCAAGAACAGATAGGCTGTGTAATTGCGTGGTCACGCCCGCAGGCACGCGGCAAATAGCGACGGACAATTCTGGCTCGTGCGGGCTGTTCATAATTTCACGCACATAAATCCGCTCCCCCATCCAATACTCATCAGGGTTAGGCGAGCGGAAAATGTTTGGTTTGGTTTTTGTCATCACATTTGCAATAAAGCCCAGAGTGCTGTATTTGTCATGTAAATAATGAGGGAGTGACTATGTTTATTGTATTTTAAAACTAACCGACCAAAGTAAAATTGCCGAGAATATGGCGGGGCATAATGCGTGGCTTAAGAGCGGGTTTGAGAAGGGCGCGTTTTTGCTGGCAGGAACGATTGAGCCAAAGCAGGGCGGGGCGATTTTGGTGGGTGATATGCCGCGCGGGGATTTAGAGGCACTCATTGCCGCAGATCCATTTGTTGCCAATAAAGTGGTCAGCGTGGAGATTACGGAAGTCACGCCAGCCAAAGCGGACGCTAGATTGGCTTTTCTTGTCAATAATTAAACTGCTCGCGAAGCTGTGATTTTGGTTTGGGTAAAGCTATGCTAGGGCTGGTGGGAAACAATCAAGGATATGACGATGGCCAAGACAAAAGAGTACGAACCGCAAATAGGTTGCGCCCATATTATGGATACACAATACGGGCGCCTTTGTCGAAAGAACTATGTTTTGCTAATAATTCGCCCCGATAGTGAACCATAGTTTTCTTGTATCACTGGCAAAGCCGTCGGCATTATAGTCTGCATATTTCAACTCACCGTAAAGGTTTTTCCCAAACTTTTTCTTGGCGAGTAGATTGATTTCTGAACCATAATCCCCGCCAACATCTGCGGAGAAATCATGATAGACGGCACCGATAGTCAAACCTTTTAACGGACTATCACCGCCAACTTTATAGAATAGAGACCCATAGAAATCTTCTAGGCCGCCTGCAGGCGTGGCTAGGAATTTATCAGCCCAGCCGTTGAATTTGTGTAAAGTGGCAAGCGGAGTTTGGAAGCTTGTGACACCATTGTCGGATCCTAAAACTTCATAGCCAATTTTACCTGTAAACCCATGAGCGGATAGGCCTGCCACTAGGTGATAATATTGAGCGCTATAATTTAGCGGACTGTCTTTATAATCACTCTGCGTAGCAAATTCGGCCTCATATATTGCCGTTAAATTGCCATCACCAAGCTTCTTTTTACCATCAAACCTGATTCCTAAAGTTTGAGAAGACAAGCCATATACTACGGGGCTGTTAAGGTCGATAAACAGGCCATAAGCTGTGAGATTGCCAAAATCAAATCCGCTATATTTTCCATTTACAACAAAGGAGTCCGTATCGAGATTGCCAAAAGCATGTCGGTCTGAAAAAATTCTATTTACATTCCACACATAGCCGGCTGTTAGAGTAAAATCCTCAACTGGTTTTGTAATTATCCCTGCCATATCATATGTTTGGTCGTTTTGGCGAAAGCCGACAGTGCCCACAAAACGTTGATTGTCTAAATTAAGCGCAACCCGGCCAGCCAACAAAGTTGTGTCTTTGATACCGGTATAGGCAAGATAAGCTTGGTTTATTTCTGTCATTTTTGGGTCAGCTATAACCGGGCGGTTAATGCGACCGTTTATGGTGCTGTTATAATTATTATCCAGCGCCAGCACATTATCGACTTCGACCACGGCAGAAAACCCCTTGAACACACCTGTCGAATACTTAAGTCTCGTACGCAGTGTCAGGGCGTTGGCATTATCTGCAAACCCGTCCTGGCTTACATTTTCATTACGAAGACGAAAGTTGATGGTAGTTTTACCTTCTGTGATGGCTTTGACAAAAGTTTCTGCTTCGTCGCCTGCATAGGCAGGGGTGACAGTGCCAAAAATGGTCATGGCGGCTACGGAAGCTAATAATAGGGTACGCATTGTTTTTTCCTTCATGGAGTTAAGTTGATACCCTTATTTACGCTTAACACACATCCGGGAGTTTGACCCATGTCAAAAGTTAATTCGGTTTGATTGGACACAGTGTCGCACCTGATAATTCTCCCCCCCAAAAAAACTTACCTCAAAAAAAAGCCCTCACAATGGAGGGCTTTAAACATAAAGTTATTTGGCCTTCTAGCCGCGCTTGCGGACAATCTGATAACCTGTACGGAATAGATATTTTATTGGTGCGCTGAAGATATGCACGAGCCTCGTAAACGGCAGAACTAGAAAGATAGTGAGTCCTAGGACTATATGCAGTTTAAAAATTATATGTTCACCTAAAATATGTTCTGCCGCCCCACTTCTGAATGTAACAATTTTTTGCGCCCATGAGGCGAGTTCAATCATGGAAGAACCGTCCATATGCTTGGCTGATTGCGGTATGGTAAGAAGCCCTAATACGAGCTGTGCCAGTAATAATAACAAAATTGCCTTATCCCAAAAACTGGACGTGGCGCTGACACGAGCATTACCGAAACGGCGAGCAATCAATATGAGCAGGCCGACAAGCATCATGGTCCCAAAAATACCCCCTGCGGTCATGGCCAAGAGCTGTTTTTGCCCAGAGGTCATAAACGGTTCGTACACTGAGTGAGGTGTTAACAAGCCAACCAGATGCCCAAAGAATAAGAGAATAATCCCAATATGAAATAAATTGCTGCCAAGGCGTAGACCTTTGCGGCTCATTAGTTGGGAGCTATCGGCTTTCCATGAATATGGATCACGATCATAGCGTAAAATCGATCCAAATATCATTACGCCTATGGCAATGTACGGATATATCCCAAAGAAAAAGCTGTTTATATATTCACTCATTAGTTTGCTCCTATGTTCTGGGGATAATCGGCGGGTTTGCTGGCGGGCTGTAACGGCATGGGATCATTACAGGTTCCGCAATCATCGGCACCGCCAAACGCATCCGGCTCTTGCCATTCCTTATCTAAATCATCCAAAGTTCGAATATTGGGTAAAGCTGCATCGGCTGCTTTGGTTATTTCTTCCTTGTTCAATTTCGCACCTGATAACTCTGTAATGGCTGCAAATACGCTGGCATATCCGCTTTTTTGGCGTTTAAGTTTTTCTCCCAATGTTGCGATAACGGGCGCAGCTTGCGCAAGAGTTTCAAGACCTTCTTCTGGTTCGCAAATGGAGATGAACTCCAAGAATAAAGGGAGGTAATCCGGTAATTCGCCGACGCCAATTTCAAGGCCTTTTTCCCGGTAACGGCCGGCAAGATCAATCATGGCCTGACCACGAAAACGAGACTCCCCGTGGACATGTTCGAATAAGTGCAAACAATGGGCGCGCCCCCGATCGAACAATTCAACATAAGTTTCTTGGGCAGCCATAATGTCCATGTCCGCGAACTCGTCCATAAAGGCTATGAGTTTTTTCAAAGTTTTAGTTTTCAAAAACCCGTCTTCGCTTAGCACTTGTTTTAGCTCGTCCATATGGGCTTGCACTTCGGTACTTGGATAAGCTAGAAGCCGTGATAACACGCGTAAACTTCTCATGACGCGTCTCCTGGTTTTGTTGCTTCAAGGGTTTTAACGCCGCCATCTCCGGGCGTTTTTGCGCCGCGATATGATCCGTCCATAGTGTTGGCGTGTGATGGGGAGCCAAACAAGTTGAGGCGTTTTTCTTCACCACCCCCGCTCGCATGACAACCATTGCCAAAGCTAAATCCGCATTCAGAGCGGGTTCCAAAGGCAATTTCATGGTCAAACGGCCCATCGCCTGCATATTCTTTATGATTGGTCGGGATAACGAAACGGTCTTCATAATTAGCAATCGCCATCATCTGGTACATGTCATCCATTTCATGCTCGCTCATGCCGACTTGCTCCAGCAGGTCAAGATTGGTAACTCCATCAACTGATTTCCCGCGCATAAAACTACGCATAGCCAGCATACGTTCAAGCGCCACGGTCACGGGTTTTTCGTCGCCAGCCGTTAAAAGATTGGCGAGGTATTTGACGGGAATGCGCAGGCTCTCCACATCAGGAATCATGCCGTGACTACCTTCCTTGCTGTTCATCATACCATTTTCATGAGCGGACTGAATAGGGGAGAGTGGCGGTACATACCAGACCATTGGTAAGGTTCTGTATTCAGGATGCAGCGGAAATGCGATTTTCCAGTCCATAGCCATTTTGTAAACGGGCGAGTTTTGCGCCGCTTCCAGCCAGCTTTCTGGGATGCCATCTGCCTTGGCGCGTGCAATCACGTCCGGGTCATTTGGATCTAAAAACAAATCACATTGGGCTTGGTAAAGGTCTTTTTCCGCAGGCACAGAAGCGGCTCCTTTAATCTGTTCGCTATCATAGAGTAGAACGCCCAAATACCGGATACGGCCAACACAGGTTTCAGAGCAAACCGTTGGCTCACCCGCTTCGATGCGCGGATAGCAGAACGTACATTTCTCCGACTTTCCGGACTGCCAGTTGAAATAAATCTTCTTATAGGGGCAACCTGAAACGCACATGCGCCAGCCCCGGCATTTATCTTGGTCGATGAGGACAATGCCGTCTTCTTCGCGCTTGTAAATTGCCCCGGACGGGCAGGAAGCTACGCAAGCCGGGTTTAGGCAATGCTCACATAGGCGAGGTAAATACATCATGAAGGTATTTTCAAACTCACCATACATTTGCTCTTGAATGTCCTTGAAATTATAGTCGCTACGTCGTTTATCAAACTCGCCACCAAGAATTTCTTCCCAATTCACACCCCAATCAGGCGCATCTTTTGTCTTACCGGTAATCACGGATTTCATCCGCGCCGTTGGTACGGTTTTACTTTCCTTCGCAGTTTTTAGATGATCATATTCATAGGTATAGGGGTCATAATAATCATCAATTTCCGGCAGATTTGGATTAGCAAATATTTGTGTGAGTAGCCCAATTTTTCCACCAGCTTTGGGCTTTAACTTACCCGATTTTGTGCGTGTCCAGCCACCTTTCCATTGCTCTTGGTCTTCCCAATTTCGCGGATAACCCAAGCCTGGCTTGGTTTCGACATTGTTGAACCAAGCATATTCCATGCCGCCTCTAGACGTCCAAACATTCTTACAAGTAATCGAGCAAGTGTGGCACCCGATACATTTATCCAAGTTCAGTACCATGCCTATTTGTGCGCGTATCGTCATTACGTTGCTCCTAATTTAAGATCAATGTTAATGGGCTGGCCTTCTTCATAAGGCTCTTCCATCCAATCGACTTTGTTTTGTTTGTTGACTTTACGCACGATGACGAATTCGTCCCTATTCGTACCAATCGTTCCGTAATAGTTGAAACCCCATGACAATTGCGAATAGCCGCCAATCATATGGGTTGGCTTGACAACAGCACGGGTCACAGAGTTATGAATGCCGCCGCGTTTGCCAGTAATTGAGTTACCCGGCGTGTTCATGGTTTTCTCTTGGGCGTGGTACATCATACTCATACCCTCGGGGACACGTTGCGAAACCACAGCGCGAGCGGAAATGGCGCCGTTGACATTATAGGCTTCAATCCAGTCATTGTCCTCTACACCGATTTTTTTGGCGTCGACTTCGGAAATCCAGATAATCGGCCCACCCCTGTTCATAGACAAGAGGAGCAAGTTATCAGAATAGGTCGAGTGGATACCCCATTTTTGATGGGGGGTAATCCAGTTGAGTGCGATTTGCGGCATACTGTCACCGCGAGATTTAATGACGTCATCAATGGTGCGCGTAGAAATTGGCGGTTTGTAAACACACAGGGTTTCGCCAAAGTCGTTCATCCACTCATGATCAATATAAAATTGCTGGCGTCCTGTAAGCGTGCGCCACGGGATAAGCTCATGCACATTTGTATAACCTGCATTATAGCTAACATGTTCATCCTCCAGCCCCGACCATGTCGGTGAGGAAATGATTTTACGCGGTTGGGCTTGTACATCACGAAAGCGGATTTTCTCGTCCTGCTTTGGGCGTGCCAAATGGGTATGTTCTCGCCCGGTAAATTCACCGAGTGCTGCCCAAGCTTTCACAGCTACTTGACCATTGGTTTCTGGCGCCAGGCTAAGGATAACTTCACAGGCATCGATTGCCGATTGAATTTTTGGCTGCCCCTTAGAGACACCTTCGTCGCGCACAACTTTATTCAGACCACGCAAAAGGTCAATTTCGTCACCGGTCTTCCAGCCAATACCCTTGCCGCCATTACCCAGCTTTTCAAGCAGTGGGCCGACAGAGGTGAACATTTTATACAGGTTTGGATAGTCGCGTTTAACCTCCACCAGACCCGGCATGGATTTCCCTGGAACCGCTTCGCATTCACCTTTCTTCCAGTCTTTGACACCAAGCGCCTGGCCAAGTTCATTAGGTGTGTCGTGCATGATGGGGACACTTACTAAGTCATTTTCTACACCTAAATGGTCACCGCATATCTCAGAGAACTTTTTGGTAATGCCGCGAAAAATGGCCCAGTCGGATTTGCTTTCCCACGCAGGATCTACTGCCTTTGAAAGCGGATGAATAAAGGGATGCATATCCGATGTATTGAGATCGTTTTTCTCATACCAAGTCGCAGTTGGTAAGACGATGTCTGAGTATACGGCTGTGGTTGACATCCGAAAGTCCAAAGTTACAACGAGATCTAATTTCCCTTCTGGCGCTTCATCGTGCCATTTTACCTCGGTGGGTTTGCTGGCACCTGCATCGGCAAGGTCAGGACTCATCAAGGCGTTGGATGCACCGAGCAAATGTTTGAGCATATATTCGTGACCCTTGCCGGAGGAACCAAGGATGTTGGAGCGCCAGACAAACATATTGCGTGGAAAATTATTTACGTGATCTGGGTCTTCACAAGAAAACTCAAGGTCACCAGAAACAAGCCTGTCCACAACATATTGTTTAATATCAGTATCACCAGCTTTGGCTTTAAAACCAAGAGGGTTATCTTTGAACTGCGGTGAAGATGGGAGCCAGCCCATACGCTCGGAGCGGATATTGCAATCAATCAAAGAATAATCTTCCCATTTGCCTTTGTCAGTCATGGGCGAGAGGATTTCGGCTACTGATAGTTTTTCGTAACGCCATTGATCAGAGTGAGCATAGAAGAACGATGTTGAGTTCATTTGGCGCGGCGGGCGTACCCAATCGGTCGCAAAGGCTAGGGGAATCCAGCCTGTTTGTGGACGCAGTTTTTCTTGTCCCACATAATGCGCCCAGCCGCCACCGGATTTACCAATACAGCCGCACATAATAAGCAAATTGATAATGCCCCGATAAATCATATCGCTATGATACCAATGGTTAATGGCGGCACCCAAAATCACCATTGAGCGGCCTCTTGTCTTGTCTGCATTTTCGGCAAATTCACGGGCGACCTGAATAACTTTGGCGCGGTCAACACCCGTAATGGCTTCTTGCCACGCAGGCGTATAGGGCAGATTATCGTCGTAAGATGTGGCCACCTTCCCACCACCGAGGCCACGGTCAATAGCGTAATTGCCTGCGGTTAAATCGTAAACTGTGGCTACATAAGCAGTTTTCTTGCCTTTCAGAGTAACTTTCCGTACAGGTACTTTGCGGATTTGGATGTCTTCGTGGTCTGTATGGTTGAAGAGTTTTTGGTCATGGGGCTGATTGCCAAAATAGGGGAAGCCTACATAAATAGTCTCGTCGCAATCATCTATACAACTGAGCTGTGCCCAAATGTCTTTACCCGTAGCACGGTCTTTGGCTTCTAGATTCCACTGGCCTTTATTACCCCAGCGTGAGCCGACCGTACCGTTGGGGGAAACTACGGATTTAGACTGCTCATCATAAACTACGGGGCACCATTCAGGATTATCACTAGGTTTTATTTTCAGGTTCCCTGTGAAGTCAGAGGCTCGCAATGTGCGCCCTGCTTTGTAATAGCCGTCTTTTTCTTCCATAAGAACCAGCATGGGCATGTCAGAATATGTGCGGATATAATCTTCGAAATATTCAGATTTTTTGCCGAGATGAAATTCCTTGAACACTACATGACCCATGGCCATAGCCATAGCGGCGTCCGTGCCTTGGCGCGGATTAAGCCATATGTCTGTAAGCTTGGCAACTTCGGAATAGTCCGGTGTCACCGACACGGTTTTGGTGCCTTTATAGCGGGCTTCCGTGAAGAAATGGGCATCGGGCGTGCGGGTCTGCGGTACGTTGGAACCCCAGGCTATGATATAGCTAGAATTAAACCAATCGGCGCTTTCGGGGACGTCCGTTTGCTCACCCCAAACTTGCGGGGAGGAGGGCGGTAGGTCGCAATACCAGTCATAAAACGAGAGGCAAGTGCCGCCCATCAAGGACAGGTAACGAGAGCCAGCCGCATAGGACACCATGGACATGGCCGGAATAGGGGAAAAACCAACAACCCGGTCAGGGCCATAGGTTTTGGTTGTGTATATATTGGCAGCAGCAATAATCTCGTTCATTTCATCCCATTCACCACGTACAAAACCACCAAGCCCGCGCATTTTTTTGTAATTATTGGTAACAATAGGATCACTCATCATGCTCGCCCATGCATCAACAGGGTCGGGGTGTAGGGCTTTGGCATCGCGGTAAGCTTTGAGCAAGCGCGAGCGTACCAGCGGGAATTTTAGGCGGGCGGCGGAGTATAAATACCAAGAATATGACGCGCCGCGCGAGCAACCGCGCGGTTCGTGATTGGGCATATCTACCCTTGTACGCGGGTAGTCTGTTTGCTGTGTTTCCCAGGTCACCAGGCCATTTTTAACGTAAATTTTCCAAGAGCATGAACCGGTACAATTGACGCCGTGGGTTGAGCGCACTATTTTATCATGTGCCCAACGACCACGGTAACCGCGTTCCCAACCACGATGTTCCTTCGTAGTAATACCATGACCATCTGCCAACTTGCCGTCGATTTTGGAAAAATATGTTAGTCTGTCGATAAAATGACCCATCTTGGTCTCCTGAAAAATAAGTTAGATATTCACCCACCCCGTCGAAACGGGGTGGGTTTCATGCGTTAGGGGTTTTTCACATAGGCATTTGGGCGCAAATAGAACCACCAATTGATGATGATGCACAACACATAAAACGCGGCAAACCCGTAGAGTGCATTTTCTGGCGTGGTAGCCTTAATCTGTTCGCCAAACACTTTGGGAATGATGAAGGCACCATATGCCGCAATCGCCGCCGTCCAGCCAAGTACCGGGCCTGCTTGTTCTTTATCAAACACTACGGCTATGGTCTTAAATGTTGAGCCATTACCGATACCTGTTGCAGCAAATAATATCAGGAACAGGATCAGGAAAGGTACAAAATAGTCCTGGGGGGTAGACGAAGCGTAGGCCTGCTTCATGAAATATGCCACACCGAGCGCACAGATAACCATAACAATAGAGATGATTTGCGTAACTTTGGCACCGCCGATTTTATCAGAAATTATACCGCCAATTGGACGGATAAGCGCACCAATAAACGGCCCGGTCCAAGCAAACATCAGAGCCGACGGCCCATCTGGGTTTGGCGTGTTGTGGGTCATAATGCCGTCGACCATAATATGCTGGAAGCCGAATATGACTTTGATAGCTAGGCCAAATGCCACCGCATAACCAATGAATGAACCAAAGGTCATAGTGTAGATAACCGTCATGGCCCATGTGTGCTTGTTATTGAAAATCTGATATTGGTGCTTGAGGCTTTGCCCAATAGCGCCTGGTATCATTCGCAAGCCTGCCACGGTTAAGATAACAACGATAGGCAGGACAAGCCACTTGGAAACCATCCAGCCTGAGCCACCCACGTCCGTAGGTAACATTAACCACAAGCCAAATGTTGCGGTAATAAAACCGATAAGCAGCATGCCTAAAATTTTGGCAAAGGCACCGAAAGGGGATTTGATATTGGGCGAAACATGTGGTGCCTTGATATTATTCATACCAATCCAGACCGCTATAACGATTGGAATCAACACTGCCGCCCAAATAAACCCAGCATTGTGCAGATATGTTTCTGTACCTGCCGGAATTTTGCCGATTAGCGTGCCTGAGGTCGTTTTTAGTGTCAGAGCTGTGCCGCCAAACATGCCAACAGTCATCACAAGCGGGATAACAATCTGCATAGTGGTCACACCAAAATTACCCAGCCCGGCATTCATGCCCAAGGAATATCCCTGAACTTTTTTGGGAAAGAAGAAACTGATATTAGACATAGAAGCCGAAAAGTTACCGCCGCCAATACCCGATAAAAGCGCCATGAGCTGAAACTGCCATAGTGGCGTATCAGGGTTTTGCAACAAAAACCCGGTGCCGAGCGCGGGAATTATCAATAAGGCCGTGGTCAGAAAGATTGTGTTTCGACCACCCGCAAGACGGATGAAGAAAGTTGAGGGGATGCGCAATGTCGCACCCGTAAGCCCGGCAATTGCCGCTAGGGTAAATAATTGTGATTTCTCAAACGGATATCCCAAATTGATCATTTGAACCGTAATAATACCCCAATACAACCAAACTGCAAAACCGCAGAGCAGTGCTGGTATTGAAATCCACAAATTTCGGGTGGCAATTTTTTTGCCAGTCGTGTTCCATTGAACCTCGTCTTCCGGGTCCCATTCATATAAGTCTTTTGCCATTTCCAGCTCTCCCTTTTCAAAAATGATAGGCCTATGCTTTGACCTAATCAGCCAATGTATTTATGCCTGCTTTTGAAGGGGGCGTGTTTGACCTATATCAAAACCTTCCATTTTTTGATAAATATCTGATTGTTTACCGTCAGAAGACACTGGGAATGCCCAAGTATTCATGGCTTTTCTGGTTTTATTTGAATGCGGCACTTTGGCGCATTGTTATGAGTTCAACGCTATGTTCTGGGAAATATCAAATATTTAAATTTAAAAAATGGAGCTGCAGCTATCATGAACATGCTTAGAACAATCATAAGATACGGTGTCACGCCTGTGTTTTTCATCCTTGCCTATGTTAATTTTATGGCCGAAAGGAATGGCGGAGGGCATGCTATACACAGTGATATGGGGCACACTATGGAAATGGCTCCC
>JALSHM010000248.1 GCA_026982235.1 Robiginitomaculum sp.
GGTATATTCACGGATACCGATAATGCCCACGTCTACATAATCCGTACCAAAATACCAGCCGCGCCAGAACCAATCCAAATCAACACCCGATGCGTCTTCCATAGTGCGAAAGAAATCGGAAGGGGTTGGGCGTTTAAACATCCAACGCTGGGCGTATTCTTTAAAGGCATGGTCAAAAAGCTCGCGTCCCATAACGGTTTCGCGCAAAACAATAAGCGATGAGGCGGGTTTGGAATAAGCATTAGGGCCGAATTGCAAAATCGAATCTGATTGTGTCATAATCGGCACTTGACCTGAGCTTTTCATGTAATTCGGGATAACGTCCAGAGGATTGGTCTGACCACCAAGAATATTGAAGTTTTTATCCCATTCATATTCGGTAAGATATTCGAGGAATGTATTGAGACCCTCATCCATCCATGTCCATTCACGTTCGTCGGAATTGACAATCATCGGAAAATAATTGTGGCCAACTTCGTGAATAATTACGCCAATCATTGCATGTTTGATATTACGCGAATAGGTAATCTCACCAGATTTTTCGTCTTTGGTCGGGCGGTAGCCATTAAAGGTAATCATCGGGTATTCCATGCCGCCCCGTTCCCATGTGTTCACGGAAATAGAAACCGGGTAAGGATAGGCAAAGGCGAAGCGATTATACACATCCATGGTGTGAATGACGGCTTCGGTTGAATATTTTGACCAAATCGGCTCGGCTTCATTAGGGTAGAAAGACATAGCGGTAACCACGGGCATGGTTGCGCTGTCTTGTTCGTGCAATTTTGCGTCCCATATGAATTTGCGAGAGCTTGCGAAAGAGAAGTCCCGGACATTTTCTGCCTTAAAACGCCAGGTTTTGGTGCCCTTAGCGCGGCTTTTCTCATTTTCCAGAGCCTCTTCGGGCGTCACTATGAAAACCTGCTTTGTTGTCGAGGCTTGCTCCAGTCTTTTACGCTGTGTTTTGGTCAGAACCTTGGTTGGATTTTGCAAAACGCCCGTAGCTGTAACAATGTGATCGGACGGCACTGTGATATTGACTTCGTAATCGCCGAACTCCAGTGTAAATTCGCCGCGACCTAAAAATTGTTTGTTGTGCCAGCCATCATAGTCACTATAGGTGGCCATGCGGGGGAACCATTGGGCGAGAAAATATAGATATGTGTCGGTTTTGGGAAAGTACTCATAGCCGCCGCGCCCGCCAATAGCGGCTTCGTCGAGAATGTTTTGTTGCCAATCTATGGAAAATTTCACCTGTTCGTTCGGGGCTAGGGGGGCTGGCAAATCAATGCGCATCATTGTATCGTTAATAATATAGGGTAGGGGTTTGCCGTCGGATCCGGACACATCTTTGATAACAAATCCGTATTCAGTATCTGCAAACGCTTGGATGCGGCGCATGGCGTTATAGCTTAGAGAATCGCCAGCACCAGCCTTGTCGCGGCGACTGCCGGAATTGGCGGCTGTTTCACTCATGCGGGCAATGCTGCCGTCTTTGAAACGGTTTTGGTCAAGTTGCACCCACAGATAGTTCAGCGTATCGGGCGAATTGTTGTGATAGGTGATGTCCGAAGAAGCAATCAACTGTTTTTTATCTTCATCAATGGCGACATCAATTTTATAATCGGCCTGCTGTTGCCAATAGGCCACGCCCGGTGCGCCTGATGCATTGCGATACACATTGGGTGTTGGTAGCTCTTGGCCAAGCTGGCGGAATTTTGCCGCACTATCATTTTTGCTACCCGCTGGCCCGTCAGCAAAGGCTTGCGAACCCATTGAGAGTACAAGTGTGGCGACGATAGTTGAATATGCGCCGTACCGAATAGCTTTGAAAGTGGTTCCCATTATGTTTCCTTAGAGGTTATTTTTGTGTGTATCTAATAATATTAGATTATTTCTTATGGAGTGCTTAACAATTTCCCGTGTCAGGGGAATAACTTTTATATCCTTGTTATAGCCCCTTTTAATAACCCCTGTCATTGGCTCTTTGGTGGGTTAATAGTCCTGGTCCACAGGCTATCTTCCAGCCTGATTTGGTCCAAAATTTCGAGCGGTTAAGTTCGATTTCTATGGAGCGGAAACCATTGATGTTGCGCCCCAAGGGTATGGATTTACAATAGGGGATGATGGTGTTCAGGAAGAAATCGCGCTTAATGATTATTGACTGGTTTGTCCATGCCATAACGGCGGCATCAACGAGGTAAAAACCGTCGCCAGCGTCGGTAATGTCTTTCGGGAATTTCTCGGCGGGATTGTCACACCCATATATGGCCGCCCCGCTGAGCCGTCGGGCTTTTTCGGGGCGAAATAGCCTGCGTAATTTGGCGGCCAGCGTGTCTTTGGTTGGAAAATAACGGTAATATTTATCAATAATATTAAAGGTTTCGCCGTAATTCTTGACGTGCCGCATGCGTACCATTTTGGCTTGGCCTGACATGAGGAGTTCTAGCGCCTTGGTAATTTGCCGCTCGGCTTCACCGCGCGGTTCAAGCAAGGGGCAATCGTTTTCGGTAAAGAAAATATAGTCGGTCTTGAGGCGTTTGGCGATCTCTTCCATACCCACCAAAATCCCCCCATTGGCGGGGTCGGTTTCTATGCGCAGGGGGTATTTGGCGGCAATTTTCTGCACATCTTCGTCCGGGTCAGGCAAGAAGATCATAGCTTCGTCAAACAAGCTAAAAAAATCGGCTTTTTTGTAGGTGGTCATTGCGGCGTCTAGCGAGCGGTGCCCACGCCAGCTGAGAATGCCTAG
>JALSHM010000249.1 GCA_026982235.1 Robiginitomaculum sp.
ATAATGGTTTATGTGGGGGCTGTGGCCGTATTGTTCATGTTTGTGGTGATGATGTTGGACGTGGACTTCGTGGAAATGAAGCAGGGCTTCTTACAGTATTTACCCATTGGCGGCGTGGTGGCTTGTATTTTGCTGGCTGAAATGATTATGGTTGGGGCTGCGTCTTTGGTGAACCCCGGTGAGCAGGTTAAATACGCTGAGGGCGGCACTTCCAATATCGAAGCTATCGGCAATGTGCTTTATACAAAATACGCATTTTTCTTTGAGGCAGTCGGCTTGATATTATTACTGGCGATGGTCGGGGCGATTGTCCTGACATTGCGCAAACGGGGGGGTGTCAAGAAACAAGATGTGTCGGCACAGATTGCGCGCACCCGTGCGGGCGGTGTCGAGCTTGTGGATATTAAACCGGGCGAGGGGATTGGAACATGATGACGATAGGGCTTTCTCATTATTTGGTCGTTGCGGCCATTTTGTTCACCATTGGTGTATTCGGAATTTTTATCAATCGTAAAAACGTCATTATTATTCTGATGTGTGTTGAGTTAATTTTACTGGCTGTGAATATCAATTTTGTGGCGTTTTCCACCCATATGGGCGATATTGCCGGGCAAGTATTTGCCATGTTTATTTTGACAATAGCTGCCGCCGAAGCTGCTATCGGGTTGGCTATTTTGGTGGTGTATTTCCGTAATCGGGGCAATATTGCCGTCGAAGACATTGATTTGATGAAGGGCTAATCGGGCTATGATATATAAAATTATCCTGTTTGCGCCGCTCATCGGCGCGCTAATTGCCGGGCTGTTTGGGCGTCGTATTGGCGATAAGTCTGCGCAAATTGTTACGACGGGTTTGTTAATACTGTCGGCCGTCTTGTCATGGTTTGCTTTTGTTAAGGTCGGATATGGCGGTGAGACGGCGGAGATAAGTTTGTTTCGCTGGATGGATGTGGGTGATTTTAAGGCCAATTGGGCACTTAAGATTGACACTTTAACGGCAATAATGCTGGTGGTGGTCACCTCGGTTTCTGCGCTCGTACACATATATTCTTGGGGCTATATGAAGGACGATCCGGGCAAGGCGCGGTTCTTCTCATATCTATCTTACTTCACCTTTGCCATGTTGGTTTTGGTGACCTCCAATAACTTCATTCAGCTGTTCTTTGGCTGGGAAGGTGTTGGGGTAGCTTCTTATTTACTCATTGGTTTTTGGTATAAAAAACCGAGTGCTAATGCGGCGGCGATAAAAGCATTCGTGACCAACAGGGTCGGAGATGTTGGGTTGGCGCTGGGCATAATGGCGATTTATTTGGTGTTTGGTTCCGTGAATTTCGACGAGGTGTTCTCGCAAATAGCGGACAAAAAAGACTTGGTTGTGCCGTTTTTGGGCATGGAATTAGGGGCTATGGAACTAATTGCCGGATTGTTGTTCATCGGTGCTATGGGTAAGTCTGCGCAATTTATTTTGCATGTTTGGCTACCGGACGCCATGGAAGGCCCTACGCCCGTATCCGCACTTATCCACGCTGCGACTATGGTCACGGCGGGTGTGTTTTTGGTCTGCCGTGCTGCACCCATATATGAAGCTGCGCCTGTGGTGGCCGGGTTTGTCACCATTATTGGCGCGTTCACGGCCTTGTTTGCGGCCAGTATTGGTTTGGTGCAAAACGATATTAAGCGGGTCATTGCGTTTTCGACATGTAGCCAATTAGGTTATATGTTTTTTGCTGCCGGACTTGGGGCTTACGACGCGGCTATGTTCCATTTATTTACCCATGCCTTCTTTAAGGCACTCCTGTTCTTGTGTGCTGGTTCGGTTATTGTGGCTTTGCACCACGAACAAGACATGCGCAAAATGGGCGGTATTTATAAGCTTGTCCCGGTTACCTATGTATTGATGATTATTGGAACGCTGGCGCTTACGGGTGTGGGTATTCCGGGGGTTGGTGGTTTTGCCGGCTTCTATTCCAAAGACGCGATTATCGAAGCCGCCTATGCGGCTGGCGTGTCTGGGCATAATGCGCCTGCAGTCTTCGCGTTTTGGGCTGGATTGATTGCGGCGGGTATGACGTCGTTTTATTCTTGGCGCTTAATCTTCATGACATTTCACGGTAAGCACCGGGGTGATAAAGAGGTTTTAGACCACGCCCATGAAAGCCCGTTTAATATGACTATACCTCTTGTTATATTAGCCGTGGGTGCAGTGCTGGCAGGTGTGGTGTTTTATGACCAATTTATGCTCTATAAGGATACCGGATTTTGGGGTCAGGCTTTGCCGGAAGTTCACGGTAAACATAAATTCCCCGCCTGGGTGTTATGGGCGCCATTTGTTGTGACCGTGCTTGGCTTCATTCTCGCTTATTTCATGTATATCAGGGATAATGGCACTGTGAAACGCATTGCCGGACAGGCCAATGGCGGCGGTGGGGTTTTCTATAAATTCCTTTTGAATAAATGGTATATTGACGAGCTTTACGAAGCCACCATCATTCGAGGCACGCGCAAGCTTGGCGACATTTTCTGGAAGATTGGTGACATTAAAATTATTGATGGCTTTGGGCCTAACGGCTTTGCGGCGATGTCTTTGTCGGTCGGCAAGAAATTGTCTAAACTCCAGAGCGGATATTTATATCATTATGCCTTTGTTATGTTACTGGGTGTGGCGGGGCTTGTGGCCTTTGTCTCTATGAAAGCGGGGGGATAGCCATGTTTACAGGAATTCCTATTTTATCAATCATCACATT
>JALSHM010000250.1 GCA_026982235.1 Robiginitomaculum sp.
CGTTGTGTAGGGCGCAAGCCTTGCATTTTTCTCCAGCCGTGTGCCAAATCCATGCAAAACAAATGTCTTCCATTGGTTTTTCTTGGCGATACGGTATTGGTCGGGGGATACATCTTCGAAACCCGGAATTTCATCACGGTATTTGAGGACTTCCAGAGCTTCGTCGCGTATCTTTTCCCAGTTCTCTTGAAATTCAGGCAGGAAGTCAAAATGCTCAATACCAATAAAGGGCGTGATCGGCACCAAGGATTGCTTAGCTTGTATACGCGAAATAGTTCGCAGCGCTTTTTTACCGATTTTCTTGACGAAACGGCGGCGCGGATTCGAGATAGACTTCGGACGTTCTGGTGCTGGAATATCTTGAGCCGGAATGTCACCCCTATTTATATTATCTACATTTGCCATAGTTACTTCTTATTTTTACGCCGCAGCTTCGCTTCGCCCTTGACCATATAATCCCGTATTACAGGTAATGCGTGCCGGCTCTTGGCTAGTTGCATCTGGAAATTCATGTTTTTGCCATACCGGAAAGAAAGCTCGCTGACTATTAAATAGAACTCCCACATACGACAAAACCGCTCGTCCATCATAGTGGCTATTTTGTCGCGGTTACTCTGAAACCGTGTCTCCCAAGCCAGCAATGTCTCGGCGTAATGCAGGCGCAAAATTTCGATGTCGGTAATCCACATGCCCGTTTGCTCAACCACGGCAATAGTTTCACTCAGCGCAGGTGAATAGCCACCGGGGAAAATATATTTGCGTATCCAACGCGCGGTAGAGCCGGGGCCACCGCGCCGCCCGATGGAATGGAGTAACATAACCCCGTCATCAGTGAGCAAGTCCGAAACTTTGCCAAAAAACTCAGGGAAAGCATGGGCGCCCACTTGCTCAAACATACCGACCGAAACAATCCGGTCAAACGGCTCGGTTAAATCTCTGTAGTCCTTCAGCAAAATATCAACTTTGTCCGTAAGGCCAGCTTTGACGACACGCTCTATGGCCAGCTTATGTTGCTCGGTAGATAGGGTTACGCCCGTAACATGCACATCAAAATTCTGCGCGATGTAAATCGCCAAACCACCCCAACCACAACCAATATCCAGAATTTTTTGCCCCGGTTGAATGTTTAGCTTGGCAACAATATGTTGCTTCTTGGCCAATTGGGCTTCTTCCAGCGTCAAGTCAGGCCGCTCATATAATGCACATGTATACTGCATATCCTCGTCCAAAAACAATTTATAAAAATCATTGGACAAATCATAATGGTGTTCAACATTTGATTTTGCGGCTGGCTTGGAATTGTTTTGGTGAAAGCGCCTGACTTTTTTATAAAACTTACGGATAGACTTTTGCAAAGGATGGCTGCGTAAATTATTTGCATTTATAGCGAATAAGGTCAGAAAGTCCCGAATAGTACCTTTTTCAACTGTGAGCGTACCGTCCATATAGGCTTCGCCAGCCCGCAGTTCAGGGTTAAGAAACAAATCCTTGTACAGTTTTTTGTCGTGCAATTTCACGGTCACAGATGGTTCCCCACCGGGGCCAAATTCGTAAGACTTGTCATCAACGTCCAAAATGGTCATGTGTCCAGTTTTCACAAACCGTTTCATCATCGTACTCAGCAAGCGCATATTATTCTTTATCCCAATCTTGTACCTCAAATCCATATTGTTCCGTCACTTTGGCAAGTCGCGGACTAGGGTTCACGGCTATACCTACATCAGCCCAGCGCATAATAGCAAGGTCTGAACGACTATCTGAATACATTGTGATATGGGCTTGCGCACGATCAAAGTTTGGGTCTTGCTCAAGATATTCTTGCACCATAGTCAACTTGCCCGCGCCGTAGCAATTCATACCGCCTAATTTGCGCGATAATTTATCATCATTATCATAGGCCATCTTGGTGCAAACACGCTCGGCAATGCCCAGTCTATCCGCTATTGGGTCAACAATCAAATCAACCGCAGCGCTTGCTATGATGATGCGGTCACCTGCGGCGCGATGTTTTTCTATCATCATTTTCGCACGATGTCGCAGACCGTCCCCAACTTCATAATCGGCAAAATCTGACGCAAGTTTCTCTAGATCCGCTCGTGTCCGTCCCGACAAAGCCCAGCGCATCATGTTTTCTTTGACATGCTCACGCGGGCCAAGTTTCAGCATATACAGAATTTGCGAGAACACAGTAGAGACAAAAAATGGCACCCATTTCAAAGGCTTACCCTTAATCGTTCCAGTGACAAACCGCCCCCAAGTCCCCTTTTTGGTCAAGGTTTCATCGAGATCAAATATGGCAATACGTTGCTTTGTCATGCTTTATCTAAAGTCCTTTTCGCTAACCATGCCGCCAAAACAACCGCCAATAAATTACCGCCAATAGCCGCCCAGCCTGGCCCTGTTTTGCCAATCCAAGCACTTAGAGCAAATATCAACACCACATACAAGACCAGCCCAGCAAGCCGCGCATATATGGCACGCCCCGGTTTGCCAGCGGCAAAAAACACGGGATAAAGTGGTGCTGCCACCCCCATTAAGGCCGCCGCCAACACCAGAAGAATAGATAAGATAACCGCGTCATTATAGTCTGCTCCGAATATGACAGGAATAACACTCGGGCCAATAAGTGCTACCACCGCTGATAATGCCAATCCACCGCCGAGCATAATCGCACCTGCCTTTAGCACAATACGCCAGATATGCGCACTTTGCCCCCGTGCCATCATGCGG
>JALSHM010000251.1 GCA_026982235.1 Robiginitomaculum sp.
TAAAGTTCCCCCATATTTATTGGCGCGTGAGCAAGACCGCATTGCCCGTGTGGCCAAGGGTAAAAAATATGGCCTTATCACCGCTACTATAATTAGTGCAATCGCCCTTTTGATTGGTATACGCATCGGGAATTTCATTGTGCCCTTAATTGCCATACCCATAAGTGGCCTGATTGGTTGGGGGGTGAGTTATGCTATGCTCACCAAACTTAAAGGCGAAACCAAGCAATTCTTAATGAACAATATTTGCACGTTTTTAGACTGGAAATTTCAAGAAAAAGGTTTTACCCCGCCCGATTTGGCGCTGTACAGAACCAATAGATTACTTCCGAGCTGGGACAGAGTATCGTTCGAAGACCAGATGAGTAGCAGTGTTGACGGTGCTGAGTTCACATTTTGCGAAGCTCATTTGGAAAGAAAAAGCCGGGACAAGGATGGCAATACCACTTGGACAACTGTGTTTCGGGGTATCTTGCTAGAAGTGGATTTTCCGCGCAAATTTTTAGGGCGCACTGTCGTGTTGCGCGATGCTGGAATATTTAATTCCAAAAAAAAAGCCGGTATGAAAAGAGTCGGCTTAACCTCGCCAAAATTTGAGAAAATCTTCGAGGCCTATAGTACAGACCAAGTGGAATCGCGCTATCTTCTAACACCCACATTCATGCAAACACTCATCGACCTAGAGACCAGTGTATCAGGTAAAAAAATTCGCTTCGGCTTTCTCAATGACAAATTACATGTGGCCGTCGAAGCGCCAAATCAATTTGAGGCAGGCTCTATGTATAAGCCGCTCACCGACACCGCCCGCACCCACAAAATCTTGGGCGAGATTAGCGCCGTGATCGATGTTATCAAAAGCGTCAGCCAAGATAAGCAGCGCAAGCGCTAAAGATCAAAAACACCAATAATTGGCACATGATCCGAAGGCTTTTCACGGTCACGAACATGCTCGTCTATACGCACAGATTTAAGATGGTCTATGGCCTGGGCTGAACACAAAAGATGATCTATGCGGATACCGTGGTTTTTAGGTCGCGCACCACCCTGATAGCCCCAATAGGTATATTGATGTGGGCGCCCATCAACCTGTTCATAAGCAGATGTCAAACCCAGATTAGTAATCGCCCGAAATGCTGCATGGGTCTGGGGCATGAATAGAGCATCTCCCGCCCAAAGAGATGCATCATGGACATCATCCGCGCTGGGGATAACATTATAATCCCCACATAAAATCAGCGGCTCTTCATAGGTCAATAATGTCTGCGCATGGGCTTTGAGCCGCGCCATCCAGTCTAATTTATATGTATATTTAGCGCTAAAACTATCCCCATCCATCACCGGATTGCCATTGGGTAGATAAATACTCGACACCCTAACCGGGCCGTTCTTGCCCGCAACGACCACCTCCAAATAACGCGCCTGTTCATCATTGTCATCGCCAGGCAGGCGCATATTCACTTCTTCAAATGGCAGTTTAGAGAGCACCGCCACCCCATTATAACTTTTCTGGCCGTGCAGAGCCACATTATAACCAAGCTCTTCGAACAACTCGGACGGAAAATCCGCATCCATGGTTTTCAGCTCTTGCAAACACACAATATCCGGCTTGGCCTCCGACAGCCAAACCGGCACAGCATGAGTACGCGCCCGAATAGAATTAACATTAAAACTCGCAATTTCCATAGCCGCAAGATTACCCACTCCACAAGAAAGTCAAGCAGATAAATACGAACACTTGCCCAGAACATTGCCTAAAACACTACAAGTGCAAAGGAGCGCACCCAGAACGGGCGAGAAAACAGTCTTGAGGTCAAGAATACTGGCTCATTTTCTCCTGTACCCCCAGCGTTCGACTTTAAAATCGATCGGTAGAAATTTAGCGAATAAAAACGCTCAACAAGTTCGGTCAATGGCTCCAAGTCACCCAGCTTATACCTCACCAAAATAAATATTTTCGCAAGTGGGGAGCAAAAGTAAGAGCAGCTTCCACCCCATACAATAAATTATATATACCCGGAATCCTGAGTGAGCCATTTTTTGCTTGCGATTTTTGTTTGGATTGATTCTAAGGAGTATGAGCCAATCTTTTTCATTATCACCGAGCGAACGTCGTGAGCTTGCGGCTATTTTGCGTCGCCACAAAGAAGACGGAACTCATGGCGCGTCTTCACTGCTCACGTCTTGGGCAGAAGCATAGCTAGCCCCTAACATAAAAATCAATATTGCACGAATTAGCTGTTTCATATCATGCCTTAGCCTTGCTGGCTTGCTTATACATTGAGCATATTTTATAACAGTTGAACACCCTATCAACCCTACCCCCTATTCATCCTGTTATCTATCAAATCGTCCACCACTTCCGGCTCGGCTAGTGTTGAGGTGTCGCCTAGATTTTCGAACTTATCTTCGGCGATTTTGCGCAATATGCGGCGCATGATTTTGCCTGAGCGGGTTTTGGGGAGGCCGGGGGCGAATTGGATGAGGTCGGGGGCGGCTATGGGGCCGATTTCCCCCCGCACGTGTTTTATCAGGTCTTTGCGCAATTCGTCGCTCACCTCGGTGCCGAGTGTCGGGGTCACATAAGCGTATATGCCTTGGCCTTTAATGTCGTGGGGATAGCCGACCACGGCGGCTTCGGCCACGCTCGGATGACTGACCAGGGCGCTCTCCACCTCTGCCGTGCCCATTCTATGGCCTGATACATTGATAACATCATCGACCCGTCCGGT
>JALSHM010000252.1 GCA_026982235.1 Robiginitomaculum sp.
AAGTCCCGCTGGCGTTTTCCAGTGGATTCCCAAAAATGTTGAGGATGCAAAATTCATCCCCGATGCCTTTGACCCGGACAAATTCCACGCGCCCGTCATGTTGACCACGGATTTAGCTATGCGCTACGATCCTGCATATGGCAAAATTACTAAGCGCTATCTAGAAGAGCCTGGCTCTATGGATAAAGCTTTTGCCGATGCTTGGTATAAGCTCACCCACCGCGATATGGGGCCAAAAGCCCGGTATGTTGAAGTGGAAAAGGCCTCAAAAGAAAACTTCATTTGGCAAGACCCCATTCCAGCAGTTGATTATAAACCGGTCAATGCGCGTAATATTGACAAGTTGAAAAGCAAAATTCGCGATACTGGCTTGAGCAATGCCGAGCTTGTTAGAGCGGCTTGGGCTTCGGCTGTGACTTTCCGTGATACTGATTATCGCGGCGGTGCAAATGGTGCAAGACTACGCCTTGCCCCGCAAAAAGATTGGGATGTCAATAACC
This sequence comes from Robiginitomaculum sp., assembly GCA_026982235.1. Taxonomy (GTDB): domain Bacteria; phylum Pseudomonadota; class Alphaproteobacteria; order Caulobacterales; family Maricaulaceae; genus Robiginitomaculum_A. Next base: position 501 of record JALSHM010000252.1, read on the forward strand.
CAGAGGAGCTAGAAAAAGTCATTAACGCCCTGCAAGGCATTCAAGATGAGTTTAATTCAGGCCTTGGCCGCAGGAAAATATCTATGGCAGATCTGATTGTTCTGGGCGGAGCCGTCGCAATTGAAGATGCGGCGAAATCTGCTGGACACAATGTGAAAGTTCCTTTTACCCCCGGTAGAGGAGATGCGCTTCAGAGCCAAACAGATATTGCTTCTTTTGAGCTACTTCGCCCGGCTGCCGACGGTTTTCGCAATTATTTTAGTGACCGCGCGCGGCTCTCTCCTGCAAATATGTTGATAGACCGTGCTGATATGCTCACGCTTTCTGCCCCTGAAATGACAGTGCTTATTGGTGGTTTGCGGGCTTTGGATGCCAATGCGCAAAATAGCAAATTAGGCGTGCTAACTGAGCGCCCTGGTACGCTCAGCAATGACTTCTTTAAAAATTTGCTCGATATGTCAACCGAATGGACGCCTGCTAAAGATGGTGTTTTTGAAGGACGTGACCGTAAAACCGGAAAGTTAAAGTGGACGGCTTCGGAAGTTGATTTGATGTTTGGCTCTAACGCTGAATTGCGCGCGATTGCCGAATATTACGGTTCTGATGACGGCAATGAAAAGTTTATCAAAGACTTTATCAAAGCCTGGACAAAGGTGATGACATTAGATCGTTATGACCTGAAATAATCAAGCTAAGTTTTACACCCCCATTCAATATGGGGGTGTAAATTTAATCGTCGATGCGCATGTGCCAATGTGTTATAGCTATTTTATTTTAGCGGCTAGGCTACAGATGCTTCTATAGCACGCATATTTAGTGTGGTCATAGTGACTTCTAGTTTAATCTCCAAGGCAACACCCGTAAGTGGGTCGCTGAGTGAGGCACATCTAAGAATAGATTCTATACGGTCGACTACGGGCTGTAATTGACCTGCACTTTGCCCCGGAAAAGCAATGGCAAATAGATTGGGCTTTAGTCTGGCCGTAATATCTTGTAGGCGCACAAGGTTTTTTATCATAGCACCGATTTGCTGATAGGAGGAGCCGATAGCCATATCGGCTTTGGCGGGGTTTTTAGGTGAGACGCGGATTAGGCACAAAGATACTGGCATGTCTTGAGCGTCATAGAATTTAAATACGCGTGTTAAATGGGCATTAAAAAATGCCTCATTATATAATTGCGTGGCCGTATCGGTACATAGATCACCGCCAAGCATACCAAATTCATGTTTAAGCGTTTCGTGCATACGGTGAAAGTTAGCTTGCTCTAACACGCGTGCGCTGATGTCTTCGAGCTTAGCATTCGCATCAAGAATATCATTCATTCCCGCATCATAGACTGCGATTTGATCTTGCTCGTTCATCTGATTGGCTAATAGCAAGGCTGGCACATGGTACAATTTAGCATTTTTACGCATGGTTTGGGTTACGGATAGCGCTGAATCCATAGTGACCAAGCCGTTCATGACAACGGCGTCAAATGTTTGTTCATAGAGATAGTCAAAGGCGGTAAATGATGTGAAGGCGGCTACGACGCGCACATTTTTACGCTGCAAGGCATTGATGATGACCATAAATTCTGGGGAAGCTTTGCCGATGAATAATATGTTAAACGGGTCGCTATCGCTCGGCTCGGGGCGGTCGTGCCGAATACCAAAGTCTTCACTAAGTGTTTGTAGTCGGAGGCCAATTTCCTGTTCCATTTGAGACAAACGGATAAGACCGATTGTACGTAGGACAATTTGTTCTGGGTGACACGGTTCTATCAATACAGAATCAAAAGGGTGTTCTTCCAAAGGCGGGGTCGAAGCCATAAGTGCTAAAATCGGGATATTGATTCCAGGGTAATGCACTGTAATAAGGGCTAAGAGTTCTTCTATTTGTTGGGTTGAATTTTCAGTTTTAATTAAAATGGCCAATGGGGGACGTTCTGGCAATTGTTCATTTTTGCGAAAGTTCAGGTTTAATCCAACAGGTGTGAAACCACGAGCCTCAAACGCTCGTTCCACAGCCTTTTGCCCTTCGGGCGTACCCGAAAGGATTAACACAGATTTCAGTAGTTCGGCCAAATTTACACCCTAATAGAATCAATTCTAAATAAGAATAGAGAGTGACCCTTACCCGTATGTAAACAAAACAGAGTTTTGTGTAGTGCGGCAGAAACCGCACTACATTCCGTCACAAAACATAGAAAATTAGCCAAATGGATTGCGTTTT
>JALSHM010000253.1 GCA_026982235.1 Robiginitomaculum sp.
AAGCTCCGCGCGGGCATCACAGCTTGTGATTATGAAATGGAATGGTGGCAAAAAGGATGATAAACCAGTTTGTTTGGTTGGTAAGGGGGTGACTTTCGATACAGGCGGTATCTCCCTGAAACCAGGTGCGGGCATGTGGGATATGAAAGGCGATATGGGCGGTTCAGCCGCAGTCGTTGGTGCTATGTACACAATCGCTGCACGTAAAGCCAAGGCTAATGTTATTGGCATTGTCGGGCTGGTCGAAAACATGCCGGACGGCAAGGCACAAAACCCGGGTGATATTGTAACCTCTATGTCCGGCCAAACCATTGAAGTGCAAAACACCGATGCTGAAGGGCGATTGGTTTTGGCCGATGCGCTTTGGTATGCCAAGGAGAAATTTAAACCCAAAGCTATGGTCAATCTCGCGACTTTAACGGGGGCGATTATTGTCTCTCTTGGTCATGAATATGCAGGTTTGTTTTCCAATTCCGACGAAATTTCTGAACAATTACAAACTGCGGCAGATAATTCTAGCGAAGCCGTTTGGCGCCTGCCCCTGAGCAAGGCTTATGACAAGCTGATTGATAGCCCCAATGCGGATATGAAAAATATCACCGTGCCAAGTGCTGGTGCTGGGTCAATTACTGCCGGGCAGTTTTTGCAACGCTTTGTTGGTGATGTGCCGTGGGCGCATTTGGATATTGCGGGCACGGCGTGGAAATCAAGCCGTACTGATCCGCGCGAACCCGTTTGGGCAACCGGGTTTGGCGCTCGGTTAATGAACCGCTGGGTGGCCGATAATTACGAGGGCTAGGCTCAATGCCGGATAAAGCTGAAAAGGTCGAACACTGGTTTTATCATCTGCAGCAAAGTAGCTTAGAGGCCGTTTTGCCGGAGCTTTTGGAGAAAACTCTGGGAAATAGCTGGCGGGCTTTAGTGAAAGTTGGCGCTACGAACGGCTCTGCAGAGGGCGAAATGATACGACTGGATAAATTTTTGTGGACTTATAAACAAGCCAGTTTTCTGCCCCATGGTCGTGACGACGAACCCATGGCGGACGCCCATCCGGTGTTGTTATCCTGCACGAGCGACAAAGCCGAAAGCGTTGGTGTGGTCATTCTTGTGGCTGGGGCTGAGATACAAGATGTCAGTTGCGCTAAAAGATGCATTACCATTCTTGATGGCCATAATGAAGCCGACAAAGCTGTAGCACGGGCGCGTTGGAAACAAGTGAAAGAAGCCGGAAACCCTACGGCTTATTGGCAACAAAATGACCATGGCCGTTGGGTACAACCGGGGGTGTGATATATCTGGGTATAATCTATAGTGGACAAATTGGTCGCAAATTTGTGCTTGCAGATAAGGTTGTGTTTGCAGGTGAGATTGTGTTTTGCATTAGGGACGGAAAATGCGGCGGGGGCTTGTGCGGAGAAAACGCAGGCTGTTGTTGCAGTGGAGGGTGAACTGGCTTTAGATTGTCGGAGATGATTCGTTTTTGGAGTTTTGTGTGCGGCTTGTATTGTACATAGTTGCTGGTGTGGTCTTAGCGGGGTGTTTTACACCGGGAGCCGGGGTGCCGCGACCTGATCCTCGTCCCAATTTAGGACAATACCAAATTCCTCTTAATCAACGACCAACCCCGACGCGCCGTATCCCGGGCGAAGATCTGTGTCGCTCGCGTTTGTTCTTGGGGTTAATCGGGCAACATGAAGGCGGCATTGTATTTGCTACATTGCCGGGGCGTACACGAGTGTTTAAGCCTGCCGAGTTGGAACTCGACCAAGATGATTTTCTCCAAGACATGCGAGCTGACCCGCCTTTGATAGAAGTGCGCGAATATTTGCCGGGGCAAACATTGTACACGCCTGCTATCCGTGCCGTCACGCGCATAGACGAACTTGGTCCAATCATTCGTGACCGTTTGACCATTGAATTGGACGCAGAGGGTTATGTGAGGAGCATGACTTGCCGTTAAGTGTCCTAAGCGGCACGGGTAACTATGGGTGACACTCTTTCGTCATAATCTGCCCGTAATTTTTTTATCCGTTTTTTGTAAAATAGTAATTGCCTAAATGCGATACGAAGGTCGCGTTTGGTTGTTTCGCTCATTAAATGACCGCAGACTTTGAATGCCTGTCTTTGGCTCATGCGGCGCATTTTAAAATAAATTGCTAAGGCAAAGGCGGCTTTATTTTGGACGAGGTTTTCTTTGAACAGTCTTTTCTCGACGCGATTGGCTGCACAAAATAAATGCCCAAAACCCATAAATACGCCACCAATAATATAAAGTTCCGGGTTTGGGGTTTTACGGATTTCTATTGGCTTAGGTCCGGTTTTGTGGAGCTGATCGGCTAGTTTCATTATGATGCGGTAATTGATATATCCGGGGTTCATAATATTTTTCTTCAAATAATAAAATATAGTCCGACCATAATCGTCCACATAGTATTTTTCATCAATAATAGAAGCGTGGATTTCGGTGAGTCTGTTTTGCTGGGTGCGGCCTTTACGTCTTGTGACCAATATGTCTGGCTGTTCGAGTATAGATATGGGCCATTCTCCCATTTGACACCAATCCTTAAGCGTCAAAAAACGTTTCTCTATCCAAATACTATTATAAATATCATCATTGGTCGGGGGAACTTGCGCGAAAAAGTCGGCTTCGGACTCTGGGTATAAAATTTCTTCAAAGAAACCGTGTTTT
>JALSHM010000254.1 GCA_026982235.1 Robiginitomaculum sp.
CGAAATAAGCGCTGGCACTGTGTAAGGGCGTAATAAGTGTTGCTGGCGCATTGTTTCGCAGTTCCGCGTAAAGCGTTAGGGGTGTTTGCAAAAACTGGTTACTGCCCACATCCAACGGCCAGCGTTTTTTATTGAGGGGCATATTTCGGATTTTCGTGTCCGGGAACCAGTGTTTAATGTCTGCCAGTTCGGCCTCGTCTTCCCCTAATATCCAGACCTCATCAGGCATATATTTTGCCTTAGCTGCGACCTCGAGGCAAAAAAGCGCAGCTTCTGAAAGCTGTGGCCAGCATAGATTATGGGGCAAGGCTATGACAGTTTTTGCGGAAATGACGGTTCTCATGTTTAATGTGGTGCGATATTGCGTTTTACATCGTTCATTTTGGCGTAAGCTAAGCCTATGTACAAGCCCAATAATACGCGTTTGAATATTAGAAAATTCTCATATAAAGTTAGTCCTTGCATAGGTTTAGATTATTTGCCATTAGCGCTATTCGAGGGCGAAATATTCAGGAGATTACATTGGAACTTGATAAGTTTTTTAAAGACTCGGTTGTAGCGATTACCGGGTCAGTAGGGTCGGTTGGCACTGCATTGGTAGCGGAATTGTTAAAATTACCACTCAAGGAAATCGTTATTATTGACAATAATGAGAGCGGGTTGCACGAGCAGCATATTGCTAATCTGGCCGATGGCCGGGTCACACCGCGTCTTATGGATATTGCGGACGAGAGCGGATTAACCCGCGCCTTTGCTGGCGTTGATTATGTCTTGCACGCCGCCGCGTTCAAACATGTGCCCTTATGTGAGCATGAACCACAAAGTGCCGTGCGTAATAATGTTATTGGTACACAATCTGTTATCAATGCCGCATTGTCGGCAGGTGTTAAAAAGGTCTTGTTCACTTCATCCGACAAAGCCGTGAACCCTACAAATGTTATGGGTATTACCAAATTGATGGGCGAACGCCTCATCACTGCGGCTAATTTGACCCGCAGTAAAGTCGGTACAGTATTTGCCAGCACACGCTTTGGCAATGTGCTTGGATCTCGTGGTTCGGTCTTTCCAATTTTCCACAAAAAATTGATGGGCGGTGAAAGCTTGCCTTTGACCCACAAAGACATGACCCGTTTCATGATGACACAGGAAGAGGCCGCCTATTTGGTGATTGAAAGTTTGGCCTTATTCAAAGGCGGCGAAATTTTTGTGACCAAAATGCCAATTTTCAATATTGGTGATTTCGCTGAAATGATGATAGAGTGTTTTGCGGATAAAGCGGGTCGCAAAAAGTCTGATATTAAAATTGACCATATTGGTCTGCGTCCGGGCGAAAAATTGTTTGAAGAATTAACCACGGGGGAAGAAGTCCCGCGCACGTATGAGATTGACAATTTCTTTGTGGTGCTACCCGGTGAAGGTCCTCATGATAATCTGTTTGATTATTCGGACTACCGCGAAAAAGGCAAATTGATGGATCGCGTTTATGATAGCTCGAAAGAAGAAATTCTGACAATTGCTGAGGGTATTGAATTATTGAAGAAAGCGAACCTTGTTTAACGGAATATTCCTAACGAGGGCGAAAAGGAGAAAATTATGCGTATATTAGTATTAGGTGCCGACGGGTATTTGGGTTGGCCAACTACGATGGATTTGGCGGCAAAAGGTCATGATGTTGTCGCCGTGGATAATTATTTGCGCCGGACAATCGCTAAAGACACCGATTCCGAAGCATTGTACAAAACGCCAAATTTGATTGAACGCGGGAAGATTTTCGAAGAGGTTTCCGGCCATAAGGTCGATGTGGAAATTGGTGATTTGTCAGATGCTGATTTTTGCTTAGGTTTATTTGAGAAATATAAGCCGGACGCAGTTGTCCATTACGCTGAGCAACCCTCTGCGCCCTATTCTATGCGCGGTTTTGCAGAGGCGCAGAAAACACTTAACAATAATCTGAATGTGACTTTTAATGTGATTTGGGGTGCTATTCAACACGCACCGGAATGCCATATTATCAAGCTTGGTACTATGGGCGAATACGGCACGCCGAATATCGATATCGAAGAAGGCTGGCTGGAGATTGAACATAAAGGCCGTAAGGACAAATTCTTGTTCCCCCGCGCTGCCGGTAGTCTCTATCACACCACTAAGGTTCTCGATACCGACATGATGTGGTTCTATGTGCGGACATATGGTCTGCGTATGACGGATCTTATGCAAGGGCCTGTTTATGGTTTGACCAGTAAAGAAATTGATTTGGATGCGCGCTTGCGCACCATGTTTAATTATGACGATATTTTTGGCACAGCCGTGAACCGTTTCTTGGTACAAGCTGTTGCGGGTATTCCGCTAACTGTCTACGGTAAAGGTGGTCAGACACGGGGCTATCTGAATTTGAAAGACACCCTCCAGTGTATCAGTCTTGCGGCAGATACACCTGCTGATAAGGGCGAGCTTCGCATTATGAACCAATTTACCGAGCAATTCTCTGTCAATGAACTGGCCGAACGTGTGAAGGAGGCTGGTGATTTTTTGGGGTTGAATGTACAGGTTAAATCTATCCCAAACCCGCGCAAGGAAATGGAAGATCATTATTACAATGCCGCCCATTCCGGCCTATTGGAACTTGGTCTGGAACCAAATTTCATGACCAAAGAGGTTTTGGTGGATA
>JALSHM010000255.1 GCA_026982235.1 Robiginitomaculum sp.
AGAAATGGGACGGGTGACATTACCCAGCCCGTTTTTCTCAACGGTGGTCTTTGCGGTGGAAATCCTTAAAGCTCTAGATAATCAAAACATCAATAAAGTTATCCTGCCTGCCATAGCGTCCGGTGCAATAAGGCTGGCCGTTATGTTGGGTGATGAGGGTAGCGGTTTTGATGTAACAGGTTTGAGCCTTACTGCACAGCCCGACAAGAACGGGTATATCCTGAATGGTGTTGGTCAATTTATACCAAAAGGGCACGAAGCGGATTATCTTATATGTGCGTCCCGTATCGGGAGTTCTAAAATTCCTAAAAATGACATTGGGGTTTTTTGTATAGCGGCAGATATACCGGGCCTTGAGCGAAAGCCGTTAAATACTATAAACGGTCAGTACGCCGCAAAAGTTACATTTGATAATGTTCATATATGTGAGGATGATCTGGTTGGTCATAGTTCAGATGTCTGGCCCGCCTTAGAGCAAGCCATGTTCAAAACAGCCGTGGCAAAATGCGCGGAAATGGTCGGAGCGTGTGCGCGGATTGTCGAAATAGCCGTAGAACATGCAAAAGAGCGGCGGCAATTTGGTAAACCCATAGGCAGCTTTCAGGCAATCCAGCACCACTGCGCCGATATGTTGACGGATTTGGATAGTGCGCGCTGGATGATGTATAAAACCGGCTGGCTTATTGACGAGGGCAAAGCGACAAGAAGCGATATGGCCATGACCAAGGCTTGGTGTAATCAGGCTTGTCGGCGTATTTTGGCTACAGGCCATCAGGTCATGGGCGGGATTGGGTATTGCGAGGAACACGACATGCCGTTGTTTTATCGTTATATCCGTATGGCGGAAGCTACAATGGGGACTAGCGATGATCACCTTGCTATTGTAGCAACGGACTTACTCTCGGAAGCTCTCGCTTGAAACAAAGGATTATAATGTCTTCTCTCGATCATATTTTCGACATCAAGAACAAAGTCGCCATCATTACCGGCGGCGCTACAGGCATTGGCTTTGGCATTGTCGCAGCTTACGCCGAGGCGGGCGCGCATATTGTCATTTGTTCGCGCCGTCTTGAGCGCTGCGAAGATGCGGCGCAACAGCTTGCCCGCTACGGCACGCAAACTCTTGCCTTACAGTGCGATGTTAGCGACCCTGACAGTGTCTCGGCAATGGTCGGTGCTGTCATTGAAAAATTTGGCCGCATAGACATTCTTGTAAATAACGCAGGTGTGACCGGCGCGGCAAAAACTTTCAAGGACATTGGTTTTGACGAATGGAACAAAACTCTGTCGATAAATATGGGCGGAATTTTCATTTGCTCAAAACTTGTCGTGCCCCATATGATAACAAACGGCGGCGGTAAAATTATCAATATCGCGTCTGTAGCTTTCTTCAAACCTTTGCCCAAAAGTGCCGATTATTGTGCCAGCAAGGGTGGGGTTGTTTTACTAACGCGCTCTATGGCCTTGGATTTGATCCGGGATAATATCAATGTCAACGTAATTTGTCCCGGATTTTTTGCCTCGGAATTAAATGCGGCAATGCTGGAAAAAGTAGAAGCCCAAGCCAAAACCCGCGTACCCGCCGGACGCATCGCCAAAGGTGGGGACATAAAAGGTGCGGCTCTCTTACTAGCGTCCCCCGCGAGCGATTATATGGTGGGCACAGAGATTGTAGTAGACGGCGGGGTGCGTTTGCGCTGACAAGCGAGCTTATTTTCCCTTCCACACAGGCGCACGTTTTTCTAAAAATGCGCGCATACCTTCGCGGGCATCCTGGGTAGTGCCAAGCAAGAGTGCAGCGTATTGGCAATAATCTATGGCACCTTCGAGCGGCATATTTTCCGAATTTACAACGGTTCGTTTAATGGTGGACACAGCGAGGGGGGCTTTGGCGCAAATTTTCTGAGCAAGTTGATGCGCGTCATCCAAGACTGTTTCCGGCGCTGTGACTTTGCCAACAAGGCCAACCCTGAACGCCTCATCAGCGGTGATCGGCTCCCCGGTCATTTCCATCAAAAACGCTTGTTCCTTACCAATGATGCGAGGTAGCCGTGCCGTGCCGCCCGCGCCAGGAATGACCCCCAAACCAGCCTCGGGCAGCCCAAGCTTGGCCGTGTCCGCCATAATGCGCATGTCGCAGGCAAGCGCCAGCTCCAGCCCGCCGCCAAACGCTGCGCCGTTAATAGCGGCAATCACCGGAATGCTTAACCGCTCAAGACGAACACCAATTTTGGTGAGCAGATCGTGCAAGCGAAAAAACTCATAGGGCTGCTCAAGGCCTTTATCTATCATGGAAATATCGCCGCCTGCGACAAAGCTTTTCCCGGCTCCGGTTAAGATCAGAGCGCGTAGATCGTCGCTGTTTTCAATATGCGTCAGAGTATCGCCAAGCTCGCCTATCATGGTTTCGTCAATAGCGTTACGGGCTTTGGGGCGGTTAAAAGTCAATACGCCCACATGGTCACTAACAGTGTAATTCAGGGTTTTCATAAATATATTATCCTTCCGGCGTGACCAATATTTTACAATGTTGATGGCCTTTTGGCCCGGTCAATTCTTCAAAACCTTTGGTCACAATATCGTCCAGAGATATTTTTGCCGATGTCATAACCGGATCACAGCGGACTTTGCCGCTAGCGATAAAGTCCAGTGCGGTCT
>JALSHM010000256.1 GCA_026982235.1 Robiginitomaculum sp.
ATCCGCTGAACGATCACCAACCTCATATGACAGGATCATTTTGCTGTCAGCATCCAATGCGGTCCATGTCCAAACGTCACCAGCACCATCAGGGGCGGCTTTAGCTGTCTCTACATTCTTGTTCTTTGCATAGACAAATGACCAGATTTCATCGCACTCAACGCGAGTTGAACCAACATTACGCACCGTTTCGTCATGGTATGCAGCACAAGCGTCACCAGCTTCGATTAACAACTTAGTGACGGTGTTGATTGACACGCCAACAGTGCGGCTGATTGAGCGCATGGAATTGCCTTCAACCATCATGTTGAGGATCATTGTGCGGGTTTTTATGTCTAATTTGTTCATACTATTTGTATATGAACTTTTATGCTTAGTGTCAATAAAAAAGTTCACTTTACAATTCTCAGACCGTGGCCGAACTCCTTGCCTGTATCGACGGGAGGGTGATCTGGCACCTCAATGAAGCCATACAGTTCTTCGAATTTTTGAAGCGAAATCATTAGTGATTTAGCAAGGTCCTCCTTTGAAAAATCTAAACTATCAAGGAAGAATTTTACAATAATCCTTATCTTTGTTGGGTTTTCTTTTTTCGGTTCGTATGGTTCGGCTTTGCGGTATCCAAGTCTGCCCATCTGTATGAAAAACATCTTTTTCTGATGTGGACTAATCATCCCAAGCCTGTCTGCTCTCATCGCAATTGATGACATTGAAACTTTCCAGTGCCGTTTCAAGTTCGCAATTTGCCTCAAGTCAAATTTGACCAATTGACGTTTCAACTCTCTTGAGGGCAAAAGAAATGCGCCAGCAAAATGGTCTGCTTCCTTCTCCATCTCGTCGTCATCCATAAGCGTCGACGTGTGTAGAACCATATGGGCCAGCTCATGGCAAAGTGTGTGCCTGATACGATCAGCAGGAGCGTTCATATTGACGAAAAACAAAACCGGAAGGCCGTCAATCCGCTGACTTACTGCATCGATCAGGTCGCTCTCGAAGTTGCATGGAATGACGATCCCGCCATTATCTTCTAAGACCTCAACAACATTTTCTATTGGCCCGTCTGGTATCCCCCACATCTCTCTCAACTGCCTTGCAGCACCTTCAATGGTGAAGTCTTTGCCGTGGCCGCCACGATACTCATCACGGTCTATTTCTGGTATAAACCGGTTGCTTGGAAGGTCGTAACTTCGCAACAATATTTGCAAGTGAATGCGCCGAATGTTCATTTCGGCTACCATTTTTGAAAGCCTTTTTGCCGCAAGCTTTTTTCTTTTACGATAGTGAAATGGCGGCATCCCGTATGGGCGACCAGTTTCATAGAAAAAGTCTCGCTCGAAACCAAGACTTCCGGCAAGAATTTCGACAAACTCTAACGGAGGGTCCAGAACACCAGCTTCATACTTTGAAATTGTACCCTGCTTAACACCAATTTTTTCGGCAAGTTGCGATTGACTGTAGCCCATCGAATCCCTGCTCAACGCCATATTATGGCGGTTAAAAGTTTCCAATTGTGCCATATTCAGACTTCCGAGAAACGCGTTTGCTTTGTCACTTCATACCAAGCTGCTTCTTCATCATCCCTTGACGCGTTCGGGATAATTGCGGCGCACCATCCAACCCCTTTGAGTGGGAGTGAGATTTGCGACCGAACATATTGGGAGCCTGTTTGATCCAAAAGATAGCCAACTGTCAGCCGTGTTGGCTCAACGGGAATACCCGGCAAAGTCTCGCCTTCGTCAAAAGCCAAGGCTTGGGGAGTCGGGTAGTTTGAAGACACCCCGTTCTCGTCGGTCTTCTTAAATCTAACAATCGCGTTGGCAGATTCAACAAGCCATAGATTTTGACCTCTTATGTCGAAGTGCTTAACTTCCGGCAGTTCGTCCAAATCGCCTGTCGCCTTCGTGAGGATATGTCGGAATGTACAGTGTGCCTGTGTAGAAGCATCGTGGTCAACTACAAATTCTGATGGGTATCGCTCATACACATCATGACCGTGGCGCAAGATTTCATCAAAAATGTCTAAATAATCTGTGAGTCCGCTCATAACGGCACTAATATTAGTCTGCATGGCTGTCTCCTGCTGCTCACAGAGAGCATCGCAGACGCCGCGACAAAAGTAAAGAAAATTATTCCAAGAATTATTCCGACCAGCGTTTTACTGCTGCCTTCTTGGCTATCTCTGATCGCTGTTCAGCCGTAAGCTTTGCAGCACGTGCTTTTCCACCCTTCGCGCCCAATGCTTTTGCGGCGGGGTCTTTCCCGTCATCAAGGATTTCGTCGTCAAGTTCGCCCGTAGCGATCTTTCCGATCATCACGGCAAGCCCTACCGCATCAGCAGGGCGTTTTTGTCCTTTTGGTCCTTTTGGCACGGTGTTTCCTATCTATGCTTTGCGCTAAGCATAACATAGTTATTGCGATGGGCGAGGTCAAATTTCAAACTGAGACACTACCCAACCTCGACATGAACCATGCCATGCAATCGGGTTAGGTATGCTTGCACCGTGTATTCAAACAATCGGTATGGTGTACGCAATCCGCCATAAAACTGTTTAACCTAGGGAAGGCACGGGGACGCACGCGGATTGCAATGTACCAAGATACCCCCGCGCAAAAATTTATCGGGTATTTATGATTTGAACGGTTGCTTTGTTATTA
>JALSHM010000257.1 GCA_026982235.1 Robiginitomaculum sp.
CAAAGCTTGGCCATTTGAACAAGCCCGCGCGCTCGTTAAGCGGTTAATGATATTAGAGAAACGCGGCACGCCGCACCCGGCGACGCAAGGGAAGGGCGCGGTAATTTTTGAAACAGGCTATGGCCCGTCCGGCTTGCCGCATATTGGCACATTTGGCGAAGTGGTGCGCACAACCATGGTCGTTCAAGCCTTCAGAGCCCTCACACGCGGTAAAATTCCAACCAAATTGATTTGTGTATCCGACGACATGGACGGTATGCGCAAAATCCCGCCGACAGTGCCAAATCCAGAAAAGCTGCTAAAATATATGCAAAGACCTTTGACGGATATACCGGATCCATTTGGCACTCATGACAGCTATGGCGATCATATGAATAGCCGTTTGTGTGCATTTCTGGATAGTTTCGGGTTTGAATATGAATTTCATTCCGCCACCAAGCATTACAAAAATGGTGACTATGATGAAATGCTTTTGCGGACGGTCGAAAAATTTGATGAGATTATGGCCGTCATGCTACCGACTTTGGGCGAAGAACGACAGGCAAGCTATTCGCCTATCTTACCAATTTCGCCAACCACAGGCCGGGTGCTATATGTACCCATGAAACATGTGAACACCAAAACGGGTGAAATAACTTTCGATGACGAAGACGGTACGGAAGTAACAATCCCGGTCACTGGTGGGCGCTGCAAATTACAATGGAAACCTGATTTTGGTATGCGCTGGGCTGCATTGGGCGTTGATTTTGAGATGTTCGGCAAGGACCACCGCGCCAATGCTCCGATCTATTCGCGCATTTGTAAAATCCTCGGCAAGGAACCGCCCGTACAATATGTCTATGAGTTGTTCCTTGATGATAAGGGTGAAAAAATTTCCAAATCAAAAGGGAATGGAATTTCAGTGGAGCAATGGCTATCCTACAGTATCCCGGAAAGCCTATCCCTTTTCATGTACCAAAAACCAAAAACAGCGAAACGTCTATATTTTGACGTTATCCCCAAAGCCGTGGATGAGTATTTTAAACACCTTGCGGCCTACCCTGACCAAGAGGATAAAACCAAAATCAGCAATCCGGTCTGGTATATTCACGACGGCAATCCACCCACAAATATACCGCCGATTAGCTACGCCATGCTGTTGAATTTGGTCAGTGCGGCCAATGCGTCGGACAAAGATATTCTTTGGGGCTTTATCAAGCGTGAGGTCAAAGACGCCACGCCGGAAAACAATCCTGCGCTGGACAATCTTTGCGAATATGCCGTGCGCTATTATGAGGATTTCGTCAAACCAAACAAATCCTACCGATCCCCGACCGATAAGGAGCGGGCGGCACTAGAAGACTTTGCCAAAAATTTGGCGCAACCAGAAGCCAAAACCATGCGCGCCAGCGAACTACAAACCCTGATTTTCTCAATCGGCAAGGAACACGAATTTGAAAACCTGCGCGACTGGTTCAAAGCCCTATATGAAGTCCTGCTCGGCCAAAGCCAAGGTCCAAGATTCGGCTCCTTCGTGGCCATTTACGGCGTAGAAGAAACAAGGGCTTTGATAAATGATGCGTTGGCGGGAAAAACACCTTAAACTACTACCCCCATTTTGTGGGAGTAGTAGCCGCAGGCTTCGCAACAATTTGGTAGTCGTCCGCATACAATATTTGACCCGGTATCGCCGTGCCAACTACTGTTACCTGCATGCCGCATTCACTTAGTAAAGCCCGCAAAGTAAATGCGCGCTGTATCATTTCTCTGGCTTCGCTTTTGAACCAGCAAATGCCAACACTATGCATGTGCCCGCGTGATTTTACCTGAAACACTTTCTCATCAGGAGACGGCAAGTGTTTTTTAAACCAGTCTATTTCCACCCGAATGGCATTACGTAAAAATTCGGGATGCAATTCTTCATCCCTACACTCAAAAGCACCCTGAAAAATGCCCATATTAACACCGCGCACGCAAGAGCGCAGCGGCGATACAAATCGTAAATACATGATAATATTCCGTACCAACTGCCGAAAAATCGACGATATCAAAAGATACCCCGTACCCAGAGGCACAGGTTTACATTCGCTACCTAGGTAACAAAGTCTCCTGATGCGGAGGTCTGAATGTCATAATAAAGAACATATATGCCTCAAAAATTGGTATTTGAGCCGTCTATTGCCCACGTTCTTAAGTTATGTCAAGAACGAAAACTATTATGGGCTGACCACTCGTCTTGTGTAGCGCATCAAACCCGTGCTACTATTCTTATATGAAGATAATTTATTTGATTTGTTTTGTTGGGTTTATTTTATCGTTTGGAGCGAGTTCTGCCTCTGCCGCTTCGGCCAAAGATGTGCGTCTCACGCTCGAATCTGGGCGTTATGATTTGGCTGTGGAGCAAGGTTCTGCGCTGGGGACGGCGGACGGGTTGGTGCTGGCGACTGAGGCGCTGAATGCTAAGCTTTTATTGGGCGAGGCAGAAGGTAAAACCAAAACCGCTAAAAAAGCCATGAAACTCGCAAAGGCGGCATTGGCGCTTGAGCCGAAAAATGCCGAAGCCCAATTGCAATATGCGCTGGCCTACGGGTTTTATGGTCGCCATGTATCCAGCTTTACCGCGTGGCGCAAAAATCTGCCTAAGAAAATTTTAGCCGAAATAGACAAGGCGGCCA
>JALSHM010000258.1 GCA_026982235.1 Robiginitomaculum sp.
TGCATCTATGGCATCTGATTGGGCGCGCCCTGCACGGTAAAAATCACCTTCGCTTAAGGCCTGCTCACTGCGCCCCATAGCACGACGCGCATCTTCAAGCGCTTGCTGAATATCGTCGCCGCCAAGACCGTTTTCGCCGTCTTTACTTTGCGCACCAGCGCCAGAATTTTGCTCGCCGTCTTGGTCATTACCACCGCCGCTTTCTCCAGCTGATTTCTCGCCGCCGCCGCTTTCGTCCTTAGTGGCTCCATTTGCCGCATCGCCCAGCGTTTCCAGCATATCGGCAATTTGGCCTTGTTGATCCGCCAGCGCCTTGCCAGAGGGCTGCTCGCCGGGCTTTTGATTTCCCGCCTCATCCTGACCATCCCAGCTATCCGCCTCTTCGCGGCCAGCATCTTGGGTTTCGTCGCGCAGGCGGCGCTGCTCGCCGAGAACATCGTTTAAATCTTCCAAAGCCTCCTTTAGCTCTTCGCTCATGGAATCACCAACCCCACTGCCGCCCTCACCGCCGCCTTGCGCCATTTGTATTTTCAAATTTTCCAAAAGCCTGGTCAGTTGCGCCAAAGCTTTGCGGGCAGCCTGGGTATCACCCATGCGGTTAGCTTCTTCAATGGCATCGAGCAGGGCTTGGATTTCGTCCATTTGGTAATTTTTACCGCCCTGCCCACTTTCACTATCGGCCATTTGGTCTTTGGCGTTTTTGGCTGCTTCCAGCATCAAAAATTCCATATAGCGATCGACGGCTTCATTATAGCGGTCAAATAAAGCATCAACCTCGCGCTGGGGCGCACGCCTTGCCATGGCATTATTGAGCGCCCGCTCTGCGCGGCGCATATCTTCTAAGGCATCGCCGAGCCGCCCAAATTCTGCCCTCAGCGCAATAGCCCATAAATCCTCAGGAATGCCCCCAAGTTCATCTTGCGACCGCGCCGTTTGCAGACGCCGATATACATTGCGCAAACCCATATAAACGCTTGGGTCTTCGAAGACGCCAATAGGCTTGTCGGTCACGGCCTCAATGAGCAGTGCCGCCCGCTGGATGCTTTGCGGGGCGCGGGCAATGGCCAGATCAGGCCTGTCCACCGCAAATAAAGGTTTGTTTTCAGGCTTGGTTTTTTCTTTGCGCGGATAAGGCCTATAAGCGTCCGTGCCCGCCAATACCAATTGCCGTTGTTCAGCCACAGCCTTGGCTAAAGGCTCGACAAATATTTTATCCGGGACAACAAAATCCTGCATGGCGGTTGAACCAACTTGGCGCTTACCATCTACGGCCAAAAGCCGCCCGCGCACTTTTTTACCGGCCCATTTATGTTTGGTCAAATCGACTCCGCCCGGTTCTTTGGTCGCGCTGCGCACGGACGCACCGGGCAGGGTGAGATTGACTTGCTCGGTGTTTTGTGGGTCATTCTCAAGCGCAAAGGACAAGATCAAATTTTCAACGCCGTAATCATCATCAAGGGAATAGCTAAAAATCAACCGATCGCGTTTACCGGCCTTCGGGGCTTCGTCAAATGTGACATTTGGCGCTCTATCTTTGAGCACATCCAACCGCCATTTTTTCTCGACTGAGCCAATGCGGTAGCTGGCTATGGTATTTTTATCGACAATGGCGCGGGCTTCAAAACTTTGCGGGCCGAGTCGTTTGGGCGTGATGCGGCGCGTATGATTGCCAGCGCGTAAAATCAGACGCGGCGCGGTTTTCACGCCAGATATGCGGGCAACAAATTCTGAACCTTCCGGCGCATTTTTTGCAGACATGGGCATATTGTCTTGATCTTTGAAATAGCTGGGCGGGCGTCCCGTATATTGGGGCGGGTCAATCCAAGCTTCATAATGGGCGGTTTTTGCCGACATGCCAAAAACCCAGCCCGGCGTTAAGGATGCCCGCAAACGCTCATAATTATCACCTGCCCCAACCATTAAAGCCAACACGAGCAAGACGGGCACAATAAAGCGCAAATAATATTTATCCATCGGCGCCAGTGCCGGGCGCAAAGATGATGTGCCTGCTTGCTGGATTTGCATTTGCGCATGTTGCAGATGGTTTTGCCAAGCCGGATCTGAAATCTCATTTAAGGCGGGGGTGTCCGCAAGCGTGTCCAAAGGGCGATGCGCTAGGCCATTATCAAGCTCCACCCGCCTACGGGCTTGGGAGCGGGTCGGCATCAATTTTCGCCGCGCCGCCAAGCCGCTTTTGCCGACAAAATACACCGAAACCAACAAAGCGATAAGGCGCCAAGGATCGCCTATTCTTTGCCAAACACCAAATGCGGCACCAATGATAAATAAAAATATAAATAACACCCCAAGCGCCAAAACCGGTGCATACACCTCCCACAGCAAATGCCCATAGGCACGCCGTGTCAAATGCCGCGCACGCTTGCTTAAAGCTTGTTGTGGTGTTTGCGTATCCATAATCTCTCTATAGGTCATATTTGCACTAAGTGTGCAACAAATTCATTAAATTTTCACATGGTTTATAAGGCCAACACCTCAAAAGCATAATTCCATTCCAAAAACCCAAGCCCAGTAGAAATGCTCGTCTTAGCGAACGACGTCGGATCGCTACGCTTGATAGAACTGGCAGACTACGAACTGGAAATTTGACCTCTTCTTCCTTCCCCCATTCATGGGGGAAGTACCCCGCAGG
>JALSHM010000259.1 GCA_026982235.1 Robiginitomaculum sp.
GTGTGGCAAGGCATCTGCAATGGCTTGCCGCATATTCATGTCCATCATGGCATAACTCGCAATCTAGTCCACCTATCTCATAGCTACAAAGCTATTTCAAATCTAGCACACATTATAATGGATAATAACTTAAACCCCGGCATCACAGATTGTTTATTCTGTATAGGGATAGGCTTTTATTTGCATAGGTTTGTGGTTAGAACCTGTGGACAATTACCACATGCGGAGTTTATTTTTCTTCCTCGTCCCAGTGGTTTGTTCGGCGCCAAATGTGTTTTATTTTGTCCGATCCTGCCACAACGGCGTAGCTTTCATAAGCGGCGGCGGTCATGTCTGCATGATTAGGCAACACCCGCACCAAAGAACCAATGGGGAATGCATCTAAGTCCACTGGAAGCCCGGATAAGCTGGTGACAAGCCCCAATTCTTGACTCACCGAGGAGACAACCAAATCGCCAATTTGCTTGCCTGTTTTTGCATCACATACAAGGCCATATAAGGCATCATATGGCTTGCCTTGAGTGCTACGATCTTTTGAGAGCGCCAATCCGCCCGCGTCAATGACAAAGCGGTTATATTGTGGCTGGCACGAAATCACGCTACTGACCACCGACAAAGCTATATCATCGATAGTGCAAGCGCCAATGCCAGCTTGAAACAAGTCTTGGAAGGTGTAAATGCCAGCCCTAGCTTCGGTTGCTCCGTCTAAATTAGTAGCGTGTAAAACGGCAGGCGTTGATCCAATACTGACTATATCGCACCCAAGCCCTGCGGCTTGCAAATCTGCCTTGGTCGCGGCCAATGCCTTAAGGTGTTGCTCTGTTAGTTCTCGGGTTTCGTCGGGCGTTTTGCCGTAAGACGCGCCAGCATAGGACATAATACCAGCAAACCGTGTTCGTGGGGAATGCTCGAATAGTTTTGCGGCAGCCACAATATCAGGGCTCCCCAGCAGCGCACCCGAACGGTAGCCGTCCACATCAATTTCAATGGTAAAGTCAAGCACGGCAGCGCCACTTACCGCTTCAATAGCTTTAATGGCGGCGCAAGCCCCATCCAGACTATCTGTCATGAGCGTGAGTTGGCAATTTGCTTCAACAAGTGCCACAGCACGCGCTGCTTTATTCGGCGCAAAAGGCACACAATAATATAAATCCTCTATACCCGCTGCGTGAAAATACTCGGCCTCCTTAATAGTAGATACGTTAAATCCTTGTGCGCCCGCCTTTTTTAGCATTTGTGCGACATGTGCAGATTTGGGTGTTTTTAAGTGCGGTCGTAGCGGTATGCCAAGCTCTCTTGCTCGTGTAGCCATTCTGTCAATATTCGCTTGCATTATATCAATATCAAGCACAAGTGCGGGGGTCTGTAAATCTGCCAAAGTCTTGCAGGGCATTTACTTAACTTCCTCAAAATATATGCCCGTGCGTGCCTTTGTTTGTGACGACATAACACCTCGGTACATGCCCTTGTCATTCATGGAAAAAACAACTTTCCCTTGGGGATCAATCGAGATAATCGCACCTCCGCCGCCCAAAGGCTTCAAGGTATCAATTAAGACCGCATTGGCGGCTTGCTCCAACGACGCACCGCCAAATTCCATGCGCGCGCAAATATCGCGGGCAACAGTCCAGCGCATAAAATACTCACCGTGGCCTGTGGCGGATACGGCACAGGATTGGTTGGAAGCATAGGTGCCCGCACCAATAATGGGGCTATCACCTATGCGGCCAAACCTTTTATTTGTCCGCCCGCCCGTCGATGTGCCTGCTGAAATATTGCCTGCACTATCAAGTACGACGGCACCGACTGTGCCAAAAGCTGTATCGCTAGCTTCATTAAAAGCGACCCCGCCGCGAGATTTGGCACGTTTTTTCAAGAGCGATTCACGGCGTGCGTCAGTTTGAAAATAGAGCGGGTCGGCCATTTCAAGCCCTTGCTCTTTTGCAAACCAGTCTGCACCAGCACCATTTAAAAGTACATTCTCAGTATTTTCCATGACTGCACGAGCCGCAGAAATAGGGTTTTTTATCCGCGACGTACCAGCCACTGCGCCCGCATCCCGGTCATAGCCGCGCATTATTGAAGCGTCATGGCGGGCGTTGCCATGCTCATCAAGAGCCGCACCGCGCCCGGCATTAAACAAAGGCGAATCTTCCAATACTTTCAATGCAGCTTCGATAGCTTGCGCCCCAGATCCACCCTTGGCTAATATCCGGCCACCCGCCTCGGTTGCCATCTTAAGACCCGCGCGGTACTGCGCCTCTAGTTGTGGTGTCATTTTGGAGCGGGACTTTACGCCTGCCCCGCCGTGTACCGCGATAACCCATTTGGGAGAAGTGCCAATATCAGGGACTTGCGTAGCACCCGATGATGAATAAACATGATCGTCATTCGCCTGAATTAACGGCGTCGATCGTGGCGTTGAATGCGTTTGAGTTTGCATTTGTTCAATACTGGCACATGCCGATAAACTGGCGATTCCTATTATAGCCAGTGCTAACAGTTTAACGGGTTTAAAACAGATCATTTGGCTTCCTTTGCATTATAATCTTTAATTTATTTTTCTATAAGCTCTACGGCGCCGATTAACATTTGCGCATTGCTATGAGCAGCGCCAGGAACAACGGCGACTTTCCAGTTAAAA
>JALSHM010000260.1 GCA_026982235.1 Robiginitomaculum sp.
CGCCGCCGAAAAACGCCGTAGCGATGCTAGTGATGCTCTGGCGGAGATAGAAACAAATTTGCGCGAAGCTGACGGCAAGTTACGGGCTAGTGAACGCGAACTTGGCCTCGCCCGCGAAGCCCGCGCCGCCGCTGAAGCCCGCCATATTGCTGCGGGCGAACGCAAACAAGAAATTCAGGCACGCATTCAAGAAAACCTATCCTGCGCACCCTCTGAACTGAAAGGCCAGTTGGAAGACTTAAGCCCAGATAGCAAAATGGATGAACACAGTATTGAACGTAAATTAGAGCGCCTATCTGGTGAGCGCGAAAAACTGGGCGGGGTAAATCTTCGCGCTGATGAAGAAGCTGCCGAGCAAGAAGAGCGCCTAGCCGCCATGAACGACGAACGTCAGGATTTAGTGGCCGCAATCGCCAAATTACGCGAAGGGATTGAAAACCTGAACGCCGAAGGCCGTCAAAGATTGTTGGATGCATTTGATACAGTCAACGGACATTTCGGGCGCTTGTTCACAACTTTGTTCGGTGGTGGACATGCGAATCTTACCTTGAGCGAAAATGATGATCCGCTAGAAGCCGGGCTTGAAATTATGGTTAGCCCGCCGGGCAAACGTCTTGGCAATATGTCGCTTATGTCCGGTGGGGAGCAAGCTTTGACCGCCACGGCACTTATCTTCGCCGTATTCTTATCCAACCCCGCACCGATTTGTGTGCTGGACGAGGTGGACGCACCACTGGATGATGCCAATGTAGAGCGCTATTGCAACCTACTTGATGAAATGTGCAAATCAACCGAAACTAAATTCATCGCCATTACCCATAATCCGGTGACTATGGCGAGAATGGACAGGCTTTTCGGTGTAACTATGGCCGAACAAGGCGTCTCGCAATTAGTATCTATCGACCTAAAAGTTGCAGAAAAACTGACAGCATAACCCGCCACCTAGTTCTGACAGCAAAAGAATTGTTGGTTGAATAAAGTTTTTTTAATAAAAAATTATTTATCCTTATTTTTCAATACGTTAACGCCGCAAGGCATTGTTGACACTGAAAACAACCCCGCGTAAGTTGCCCGCGTTTGACGGGGAACCGTCTTACATGAGTCGAAGTTATGCCCAAAGAGAAAATATCTTTATCAGATCAAGAACGTTTGGAAAAATTGCAAGAATTGGGGGATAAATTAAAATCCGCTAAGAAAGCACAAGAGCCAGATATTGAGCAAGATACGACTGGATGGGCCGTTGGTTTAAATTATGCCAGCGTCTTTACAGGTGCCGTTATTGTGGGGGGCGCCTTGGGGTATGGGTTCGATTATTTTTTTCACACCAAACCTTGGGGTTTGGCAGTGGGAATAAATCTAGGCTTTGCC
Organism: Robiginitomaculum sp.; assembly: GCA_026982235.1. Taxonomy (GTDB): domain Bacteria; phylum Pseudomonadota; class Alphaproteobacteria; order Caulobacterales; family Maricaulaceae; genus Robiginitomaculum_A. The sequence continues at coordinate 1,369 of JALSHM010000260.1, forward strand.
GCTGGCACACGTAGTATTGTGCAAATGGCGCGGGGTTATAGTGAAGAAAATGAGACACAAGACAGCGAAAGCTAGACTGTAAAAATAACGCGGATATTCCGCACAGAGATTGAAAGACCAGAAATGGCAGCAGAAGCGGGAAAACAGTTTGATCCGGTCAGGCAGTTCGATATTCACAAAATGGTGGATATTCAGATTGGTAAATACGATATTAGTTTCACCAATTCATCATTCATGATGGTAGTTGCGGTGGCGGCTATTTGTCTGTTTTTATTCTTATCTACTACGAAAAAATCGTTAGTCCCTGGGCGATTACAATCCCTTGGCGAAATTTCCTATGAATTTGTCGCCAATATGGTGCGCTCTACCGCTGGCCGGGACGGGTTGCAATTTTTCCCATTCGTCTACGCCTTATTTATGTTTATCCTATTTGCGAATATTTTCGGGCTAATCCCATTCTTTTTTACAACAACCTCCCATATCATTGTTACATTTGCCTTGGCTATGATGGTCATGATGACCGTTTTAATCGTCGGGTTTTGGAAAAACGGTTTTGGGTTTTTGAAGTTGTTCAACCCCTCCGGCGTGCCGTTAATTCTTAAAGTATTACTTGTGACACCCCTAGAGATTATTTCCTTTATTTCCCGGCCCCTCTCCCATTCAATCCGGCTCTGGGCCAATATGTTGGCGGGACATATTATGCTTAAATTGTTTGCCAGCTTTGGCATTGCTATGGCAGTCGGACTTTCGGGTATATTCAAAATCGGCGCAATTGCCCCAGCGATTATGACCATTGCCCTAACTCCACTTGAAATTTTGGTGGCTTTCTTGCAAGCTTATGTTTTTGCCATTCTCACCAGCGTATACTTAAATGACGCCTTAAACCCTGGACATTAAGGCACTCGGCTACTAACTCTAACAATAACGAACTTTACTACGAACGACATTACTTTAACTGCTATAACCAAATTAGGAGAATTTATCATGGAAGCAGATGCAGCAAGACTAATCGGTGCAGGCCTAGCCTGTTTTGGCATGATCGGTGCCGGTATCGGGCTTGGTCAAATTTTTGGGAGCTATCTTAGCGCCGCCATTCGCAATCCGTCAGCAGCCAAAGGCCAGTTCGGTACTTTGATTTTCGGCTTCGCCGTGACAGAAGCTATCGGCATTTTCTCACTTTTGATCGCTTTCTTGCTTTTGTTTGGCGGTTAAAGCCAATACCCAAAGGTAAAGTACTATGACTGGTTTAAATATCATAATGGCCGCT
>JALSHM010000261.1 GCA_026982235.1 Robiginitomaculum sp.
GCATGCTCTAGCATGTTGACACTATCGGCTGCGGCTATGGCAACCGCCCCGCCGGAACCACCTTCGCCCGTAATAACTGTGACGAACGGCACTTTCAGGGACAAGCCTTTATCAATAGAGCGGGCAATGGCTTCGGCTTGACCGCGTTCTTCTGCACCGCGCCCAGGATAGGCTCCGGCCGTATCGACGAGCGAAATAACGGGCAAGTTAAAGCGTTCAGCAAGCTCCATGAGCCGCACAACTTTGCGGTAACCTTCAGGGCCAGCCATGCCGAAATTATGCTTGAGGCGGGTTTCGGTATCATGGCCTTTTTCTTGACCCATAATCACAATCGGTTGGCCGCGCAATCGTCCAAGGCCACCAATCATAGCCTGATCATCACCGAATTTGCGGTCGCCAGACAGTGGTGTGAAATCCGTGATGAGGCCGCTCACATAATCCCCGAAATGTGGGCGGGATGGGTGGCGCGCCACTTGGGTCTTCTCCCAGGCACCAAGCTTGGCGTAAATGGATTTAAGTTGTGCCTGGGCTTTATCTTCAAGGCGGGTGACTTCGTCGCTGACGTCTACACCGTCCTCGCCTTTGGTGGCACTGTTCAAGGCTTTGAGATCGTCAATTTTACCGTCCAACTCTGCGAGTGGGCGTTCGAAATCTAGGTATGTGCGAGCTGGGCTCATAAAACTTATCCACGGTTGTTAAACGGCGGATAATATCAAGGTCAACAAGAGGAGCAAGTAAAAGCTTGGTAATAATGGAGGAAATTTAAGACGAGTTCATTTCGTTGCCTATGCCGTCCCAGACATTGGTCACTCTGATAGCTATACCGTTAATGCCAACTATTAGTCCCACTGCCAGAATTGCTACTAGCAATACGTATTCCAGCGCTGTCGCACCGCTTTCGTCATGCACGAATCGCCTAAACACGGATTGGCATTTATTAAACATATCATTCACTCAAACCGTCGCCCCCGCGCCAGCCTGTCCCTTATTTCTATCGCTAGCGGAACATCCGCCGGCACTAGGTCGAGGTCACAAATACGGTCGGGAAACACCCAGCGCACTTGTTGTCCCTCTTGCGGACGAACCATTCCGTCCCATTGACGACAGAGATATAACGGCATGAGCAAATGAAAATCTGCGTATGTATAAGAAGTAAAATTAAAAGCTTGTAAACACCGCTCACACGGCTCAACCCCCAGCTCTTCCCATAGTTCGCGTCTTATCGTTTGTTCCGGCCTTTCTCCACCTTCAACTTTACCACCCGGAAACTCCCACAGCCCCGCATGGTCTTTACCAATCGGTCTTTGGTTCATGAGAATACGTCCGTCCGTATCAATAAGCGCACATGCCGCAACCAATATTAGCTTCATCTCTATACGCTTTCTCTGTTAAGACCCTGTTTAAGGGCATGGTTAATAAAACCTGATTATGGTACGATACTCTAGCTTCGGTAATCTGCGTTAATATCAATATATCCGTGGGTAAGATCACACGTCCAGACAGTAAACGTCCCTTCGCCAGCGGCAACATCAATGCGGATTTTCAACTCTGCTTCCTGCATATATTGACTCAGAACATCTTCATTATAATCGGGTGCGCGGTAGCCATCCTTGGCAACCAAATGTGGGCCAAAATATATGGATAATTGATCCCGGTCAGCGCGTTCTCCTGATTTTCCGATTGCCATAACGATGCGCCCCCAATTGGCGTCCTCCCCTGCAATTGCGGTCTTGACTAGGGGGGAGTTAGCGATACTCATGGCGATGGCTTTGGCGGCCAAAATGTTCTCTGCGCCAGTAACGCAGACCTCTATGAACTTGCTCGCCCCTTCGCCGTCCTTGACCACTTGCTGGGCTAGGCCTTCCATGACCTCGTTTAAGGCGCTCTTGAAGGCAGTAAGGCGGGGGTCATTCATATCGTCAATTTCCGCATGAGAAGCTTGCGCGGTCGCAGCTAAGAGAACGGTGTCGCTGGTAGAGGTATCGCTATCCACGGTAATGGCATTGAAACTGGTTTCGCTGAGTTCGTTCAGTAATGCTTGCAAGACATTTCTGGTGATATTCGCATCGGTAAAGATAAATGAAAGCATGGTCGCCATGTCGGGCGCAATCATGCCGGATCCTTTGGCAATGCCGCAAATATTCACAGTTGTGCCGTTAATGGTACAGTGCCGGGCGGAGCCTTTGGGGTAGGTGTCAGTGGTTGAGATAGCTCGGGCAGCATTTTCCCAGCTGCAATTCCCGTCCGACAACTGAATGCCTTTAACGCCCTGATGGATTGGCGACAAGGTCAGTGGTTCACCGATAACGCCCGTGGAAGCCACATAAATATCCTGCGCTTCACAACCGATCTTCCTGGCGGCCAAATGGGCCATCTCGCTAACCCCGTCACGGCCTACTTGTCCGGTAAACACATTGGCATTCCCAGCATTGACCAATATCCCGCCATTTGCCCCGCGCTTTAAGCAGTCTCGTGACCATTCAACGGGGGCTCCGGGCGCTGAGGATTTCGTAAATACGCCCGCCACACGGCTGTTTCGAGCCAGTTTGACCAGCAATATATCCGGGCGGCCTTGGTATTTAGCGCCGGTTTCCGCTGTCCACATTTGCACGCCGTC
>JALSHM010000262.1 GCA_026982235.1 Robiginitomaculum sp.
TATAAAGTCCTGCCGGCTTATGTGCGGGTGATACAGGGCGATGGTGTGCATGCCTTATCCATCGAGGCAATTTTACAACGCCTCAAAAAGAAAGGTTGGAGCGCAGAGAATATCGCATTTGGTATGGGCGGCGCTCTCCTACAGCGCGACATACACCGCGACACTATGAACTGGGCCATGAAAGCCAATGCCATAAAGTTTAAGGATGAGGATGATTGGCACGATGTCTATAAAGACCCGATAACCGACCCCGGCAAAAGCTCCAAACGCGGGCGCCAAGCTCTGGTGAGGGAGAAGGGCAAATACAAAACCATCCGCAATTCGGATTTGGGCAAGGCCACAAACCTGCTCGAAGATGTCTGGCGGGACGGCAAACTCCTGCGTGATCAGACTTTGGATGAAATCCGGGTGCTATCAAGTAAGTAAAATGAAAGCTCCGCCGTTAAGGCGGGGCTTTTATATATGCACACGGCATACATTCGGTTCTGTACATTAGCGCGTAGGCTCTATAGGGACAGCGGCTTGCGGATCACTTATATATCCCGCACATTCACATAGGCTCTGCGCCGCAATTATGCGCATCCGAAAGGCATAACATGACAGATTTTGAAGGCGTCCATCCGGCGCTTGCTAAGGCATTGAAAACGCGCGGCTATGAGGTTTTGACCGAGGTTCAAGAGGCCGTGAAAACGCCGAAACTGGTCGGGCAGGACTTATTGGTTTCGGCGCAAACCGGATCGGGGAAGACCGTCGCATTTGGTATTGCTATGGCGCCAATTTTGCTTGGTGATGCGGAAGGTTTCAGCCGGTCCGTCATGCCTTTGGCGCTGGTGATTGCACCGACCCGCGAACTGGCCTTGCAGGTCAAGCGGGAGCTTGAATGGCTCTACGCCCAAGCTGGGGTGAAAATTGCATCGTGTGTTGGCGGCATGGATATGCGCTCCGAACGCAAAGCATTGTCGCGCGGTGCCCATATTGTTGTCGGGACGCCGGGGCGCTTGCTCGACCATATTAAAAGAAAATCTCTCATGCTGCATGAACTTCGTGTGCTCGTCTTGGACGAAGCGGACGAAATGCTGGATATGGGGTTTCGCGAGGAGTTAGAGGGTATATTGGAGGGCGCACCGCGCGACCGCCAGACTTTGTTGTTCTCTGCCACCGTGCCAAAATCCATACTGGGTATGGCCCGAAAGTTTCAAAATGATGCCGTGCGCGTCAATACTGTCGGCGAGCATAAACAACATGTTGATATTGAATACCGCGCCATGGTGGTTAATCAAAGCGACCAAGAAAAAGCTATTGTCAATGTGCTGCGCTATTACAATGCGGAAACGGCGATTGTATTTTGCGCGACCCGGGCTGCCGTCAACCGCCTCACCAGCCGCTTTAGCAATCGCGGGTTTTCGGTTGTGGCGCTGTCAGGCGAGCTTAGCCAAGCGGAACGCAGTAATGCTTTGCAATCATTACGCGATGGTCGGGCGCGGGTCTGTATTGCCACAGATGTAGCGGCGCGCGGCCTGGATTTACCGAATTTGGGTTTGGTCATTCACGGGGATTTGCCGAAGAACTCCGAGGGTTTGCTGCACAGGTCGGGCCGTACCGGACGGGCAGGGCGCAAGGGTGTGAGTGTTCTCATCGTCCCCGTAAAAGCAAAGAAAAAGGCACAAGGTCTATTGCGCAGCGCCAAGGTTGAAGCTAATTGGGCCAATCCGCCCTCCGCCAGCGAAGTCCATGCCCGCGACGAAGAGCGCTTGTTAACGGATAAGGTACTGAGCGAGACAATGTCTGCGGACGAATATACTTTGGCGCAAACTTTAATAGAACGCTACGGCGCCGAGCAAATGGCAGCTGCCTTTGTGCGCCAATATAAGGCAGGGATTTCTGCGCCAGAAGAACTCGACGTGGTCAGTACGAAAATGCCAGATGCCGCCAAAGCAAAGCGCGGCGGCATCAAAGACGGTGTTTGGTTCCGGTTGTCGGCTGGACGTAATCAGAAAATTGAACCGCGCGGATTATTGCCTTTGCTCCGCCATTCAGGCGACCAATACAAACGCGATATTGGCTCGATTGTTGTCCAAAACGATGAAACTTATCTAGAATTATCTTACCGGGGCGTAGACAGGTTCTTGGAAGCTATCGGTGCGGATATGATGCTGGACGCAGGTATGAAAGTCGAAATGCTCACCCACCGTCCAGAGGGCTTGGTCGACCCGCGTAAAGAACAACGCGCAACGGGGAAATACATTAAAGGCGAGCACCGTGCCCGTAAAACCGACGGCCCCAGAGCAGGCCGTAAGCGCCGCGCTAAACAAGCTGCATTTGAGAAACAAACAGAAGCACGTTCGGGTCAAGACCAAGCTGAAAATGGACAGCCCACCAAAAAGAAAAAACCGCACAAAAAGAAACTCGCCCGCGCCGCCGCCAGAGCCGCAAAGGAGAAAGAGGGAGATAGCCAAAACGGCGAAAATAATAATGCTGGTGCTGGAGCTAAGTTAAAGCGTAAAAAGCGTAAGCCGAAATAGAGTTGCTCCAAAAGAGATTAACAACATAATTTCCCCATAGACAGAATCGTTTTCCTGCGGCAAACCATTGGCTAAACCTGTGGCTTGACTC
>JALSHM010000263.1 GCA_026982235.1 Robiginitomaculum sp.
CGGACATATGGTTGCAAGAAGCCATGGTCAAAGCGGGCATGGCGCGGGTATATTCTTGGGGGGGATATAATCAAGATATGCAGGCTTTGTACCGCGCCGAAACTGCGGCGCGTAAGGCGCAGCGCGGCATATGGAATAATAAGGCCACAGACGGGTTTTACAATGTCCGCAAGCCAGACCCCGACCCGTTGGCGCAATATGTCGATAGTGTGCAAATCGTTGAGGGCATTATCATAAAAACCGCAGACGTGCGCGGCATTATATACCTCAATTTCGGGAGCGATTACAAAACAGATTTCACCATAGCCATCCCAAAAAAATCCCGCAAATTTTTCAAAAAAGCCAGCTATGATCCGCTCACATTAGTCGGCGCCCGCGTGCGTGTGCGCGGCTATATAGAGCTTTACGGCGGCCCTATAATCTGGCTCAACGATCCAAATAGATTGGAAGTTTTGGATTGATTCGAAACGCTGATATGGAAAGGCAATGTTTTTTCATTCCCATGAAATAAAATTAACCAAATCTTTGCCTTATTTTTGCCTTTCATTAACCATAAGCTTGCATTCTGCCTAAGGCCTGCATTTTGCGGGGCTTATTGGGGGGTGAAGGCTATTATGGAGGATTCAGTGCGTACTATTTTATTCAAACCGTCTTTGACACGGTATTTACCCCACATGCTCTTGGCGCTTGTCTTGGCCATGGGGCTGGGTCTGTCCGGCTGCGCGACCACCCAGAGCGACCCGACGGCGAACAAGCAAACGCAAACCCAACAAGGGCAAGCCGCAACCTATAATGAGAATGAGCTGGTTTCGGCGCTCTCAACCCATCTCGGAGTGACGGCGGAAAGCGCTGGTTCAATGATCGAGCGCTTGTTTCGCAAACAAGGTCGCCCGGTTGGTTATATTACTGGGCAAGAGGGCGGCGGTGCCTTTGTGGTTGGCTTGCGGTACGGCGACGGTACGCTTTGGATGAAAGATGGGCGTTCACAAAAAGTGTATTGGCGCGGGCCTAGCGTTGGTTGGGACTGGGGAGGAAATGCCTCCAAAGTGTTTACCTTGGTTTATAATCTTGATGATCCCAATTATATCTTTCGTCGCTTCCCTGGTGTGGACGGCTCGGCCTATATTGTTGGCGGTATGGGCGTTAATTATCAACGGGCAGAAGGCATAACGCTCGCCCCCATTCGCACAGGTGTCGGCGCAAGGCTCGGTGCCAATGTCGGCTATTTGTCTTATAAACGTAAAAAAGGTTTGTGGCCACTTTAGGCTGTCGTATTAGAGAGTGTCAAAACGAGTTGTTCTCAAGTAAAACATCTCATTAAAAACATAGAGGCACAATGCCGATTGTCAGGCGCGATATAAAACAAACTTCGTTCTTGCGGAAAATGCAAAGTTACGAAGACAGTTGGAAAAACAAATTACCGAAGCAAAGGTTCGATATAAATGCGTTTCGTTTTCTCACACTCACCACATCTAATGATCGCATCCAAACAATGGTCGAAGCCTATAAGACCGAACTAAACCAAGTGCCAGCAGGTGTATTTTTGTTTGCTGTTAAGTCGGTAGATTTGATAACTAAGCGTATTTGGGTAAATGCTCGCGGTGAGCAGGTTGAATTGATTTAGGAGGATAAATTGGCAGTAAATAAAGTTTCGCAAGAATTGTATAATGCAAACTTCAAATTTGATGAAGATGTGCACACGCGGGCACTTGAAAGAGCATGGAAAAATCGAGATTTTGAAATTGATTTATACTGGAAACGTGCCATGTATTTTTGGGCATTTATAGCGAGTACCTTTACTGGATACTTGGCGTTAATTGGTTCTGATAAATATGCACACAGCCAAGCTAGTTTTGTTGAATATCTACTATTGTGTTTAGGATGCTTACTGTCCTTAGCGTGGGTATTGGTCAATCGGGGTAGTAAAACTTGGCAAGAAAATTGGGAAGCCCATATAGACTTATTGGAAGATAAAATAACAGGGCCATTATATAAAACGGTACTGTTTAAATCTACACATTCTGTATTGAACCGCTCCGGGTTTGCCGGAGGCTCCTAATCTATAGTAGAAGGAGCCATTATACCCCAAGGGCAGGCTATGCGCTGAGCAACAAAAGAAACAGATTTTCACTTGAAGTGCGTGCGCGAGCCGTGCGGATGGTGCTAGAGAACGAGAGCGAATATTCCTCTCGTTGGGCGGCAATTACATCTATATCGGCCAAGATTGGATGTGTGCCACAAACATTAAGCAGCTGGATTAAACGCCGCGAAGTTGACAGCGGTTCGCGGGCTGGCGTGCCGACCGATGTCGCTGACAAGCTGAAGGCACTGGAACGAGAGAACCGCGAGCTGCGCCAAGCTAATGAGATATTGCGCAAGGCGTCCGCATATTTTGCCCAGGCGGAGCTCGACCGCCCGTTCAAACGATGACAAAATTTATTGATGATCACCGCAGTGATTACGGGGTCGAGCCAATTTGCAAGGTTTTGCCGATTGCCCCGTCGACATATTATGCCCGCGTAGCGACGCATAATGATCCGTCCAAACTGTCCGCACGGGCGAAGAGAGATGCGGTTTTGAAGTCAGAGATAAAACGCGTG
>JALSHM010000264.1 GCA_026982235.1 Robiginitomaculum sp.
ATGCACCTTACAAAATATCGGACAAAGCCAAAGCCTTACATTCGAGATTGCGCATAGCCGATTTACACGCCGATACTTTATTATGGAAACGTAATCCGGCCAAACGGCAAAAACGCGGGCAAACCGACCTGCCCCGGTTTCGAGGCGGTGGGGTCGCCGTACAGGTTTTTGCTACGGTAACATTCGTGCCTGGCGGTATGAATGAAACCGCCAATAAAATGGAAAACGACCGCATGGTCTTGCTGACTATGGCACAAGCTTGGCCGCCGCGCACCTGGCGCTCAATTCTCGAACGCGCCCTATATCAGTCGGAACGGTTACACAAAGTCGAGAGACAATCAGACGGTAATTTCGTCATTGCGCGCAACAAATCCGATTTGCGCGACGCCCTGAAACTCCGCACCCTGAATAAGGATATTCTCGTCGGGATACTGGCCACGGAAGGCGCACATCCGCTTGAGGGCAATCTGGCCAATCTTGACAAACTTTATGATGCGGGTTTTCGCATGATTGGCCTTCAGCATTTTTTTGACAATAAACTTGGCGGCTCCTTGCACGGTGTGTCCAAATCCGGCCTAACCCCGTTCGGCAAAGACGTGGTGCGTAAAATCGTCGACAAAGGCATGATGATTGACGTAGCCCATTCTTCTATCAAAACCGTCGAAGATGTATTGGCCATTACGGACGCGCCCATGGTGGTGTCCCATACAGGTATCCTAAGCGCCTGTAATCACCCTAAGCGCAATATTCCCGACCGCTTAATGCAACAGATTGCAGATCGCGGCGGGCTTATCGGAATTGGCTATTGGGAAATGGCGGTTTGCGATACAACGCCTGACGGAATTGCAAAAATGCTCATCCACGCAGCCAATAAATTCGGCGTAAAACATATCGCCTTGGGGTCAGATTTTGACGGGGCAGTTAAGACCGCTTTCGACACATCAGAGCTTGCCGCCCTAACGGGCGCGCTCCTTAGACAAGGCATGTCCGAAGCCGACATTCGCAAAGTCATGGGTGAAAACCAGATCAATTATTTCCTGAAACATTTGCCGGATGAGTGAAAATAAATGGGTTGTCTATATCGTCCGCTGCACGGACGACACGCTTTACACGGGTATCACCAATAATCTGGATAAACGCTTGCAAGCCCACGACGACGGTATAGGGGCTAAATATACCAAAAGCCGGGGACCAGTGGAATTGGTTTATAGGGAGATGGCCACCGATAGAAGCGCAGCGTCCAAACGCGAATATGTGATTAAGCGCTTGAGCCGGGCGCAGAAAATGGAATTGGTTGGGGGTAGCGATCCTAAAAATATCCGCTCATCCCCGTGAAAACGGGGAACCAGTTTTTTTCAGATATGTGCGAGCTTTGCTCGCTCTTTTTACACTCGATACCCAGTCATAGCTGGATGTGGGCGGTATTTATTTATAAAGCTTTGCCTTTGGCACTTTCGCGCAAATGCTCTACACGCTCTTTTATCTGCTTGTGAAGCGGATAAATTTTGTGGGCGTGTTCATAAACCTCAAAGGCATCGTCCGGACGTTCCAAGGTTTCCAATATATTGCCCAGCGTCCACAGGGCATAGAAATGACGCGGCTCCAGAATCAACGCTTGTGTTGTATCAGATACGGCGCGGCTTAAATCTTTTTCCTCCGCCGCCAACCGCCCTGAGCGCGACCAGCCCTCTGCATAGTCTGGCTGCAAGCGCAAAACATGGTCATACATGCGCCGGGCTAATTTGTTGTCGCCCCGGTTCTGTGCCGCTATGCCCCGGTGCAAGAGAAAGTCCACCGACGCACTGCCCGATTGCAGGAATACAGCCCAAACTTCTTCAGCGATAAGCCGCGCTTCTTCTTCGTCTTGTGCGGCCTTAAGATTGGCAAATAATTCTTTGAGCATGATTACCCGGTCTTGCTCGGAGCGCACGGTCAAGTCTTTGCCGCCTTTGGGTGCTTCGGATGTGCCTGTGTCTGTGTCTGTGTCTGTGTCTGTTTTAGGCTGTTGTTTGGGCGCAGGCGCAGGCGGCGGCAAGTCGGCCTCTTGTCCATACGCAAAGCCAGCGCTGAAAGCCGTAAAGAGAATAATGAGAATAAAACGCTTCATAAACACAAACTTACCCAACTTGCAGAAAACTACAAGGGCGGTGGCGCATATATGAACAGATTGTCAGCTGGATATGGATTTGGCAAAACCCGCCCAAATTAACCTTCAGATTAACCTTGGCGCGCCTTAAAGCGGGGATTGGTTTTGTTGATGACGTAAAGACGACCTTTACGGCGCACAATTTTACAATCACGGTGACGGTTTTTCAGGGATTTCAGGGATGAACGGACTTTCATGATCTTTACCTATGTATTTTACCTATGTATATACTATATTAGCGGGCATGAGAGTGCACATAAGCCCATTTGAATTTGAGGGCGGAACCTAGTGGCGGGTTTTACCAGAGTCAAGCGGGTTTTACGGATGTTTTTACAGTAAAACCCAGAAACTTTCTGGTCAAACAGGCACAAGATTGTTAGCTTAGTCTATGATAAAATATTTGACCGCTTTCTCCCTCGTCCTTTTAACGCCTTTGGCTGCCTGTGCGTCTGT
>JALSHM010000265.1 GCA_026982235.1 Robiginitomaculum sp.
TTCTGAACGGCTCTCTCATCATAGCTCGCGAGTTTTTGAAAGGCAAAACCGCGCCCGCGCCCCGCCATGAGATTACGGGCTATCTCTGCTGCCTCAATGATAAAGGTTCCTGATCCGCACATGGGATCCAGCACAGACTCATGCCCGGTATAGCCACATGCCCGCAACAACATTGCCGCCATGGTCTCGCGCACCGGGGCTTTGCCCATGGCTTGTTTATGGCCGCGCTTGTGTAGCCCGTCCCCCGAGCTATCCACAGACAGTAGCACATTATTATTGGTGATACGCGCTTTGATAACCACATCCGCTTCATCTAAACAGGCGGCAATACTGGCGTCAAATTCTTCGGATATGGCCCGTTCAATCCGCTCAATGGCGGCGCCCGCATGGTAGATTTTATTGCGCCGATTGGTGATGACTTCCACCTTAACTTTGACACCCGGTGTGAGAATATCCGCCCACGGAAATTTCCGCGCGCGTTTATCCAGCTGCGCCAGATGAAAAGCCCGAAATTCGCCAAAACGCACCAAAACTTTGGACGCGCCGCGCAAGGTGAGATTGGCACGCCAGACATCAGGCCAGCCGCCCCATATGGTTACCCCGCCGCGTATAATTTTCGCCCGCTTAAATCCTGCCGCCTGCACTTCTTCCAACAGCCAAACCTCAAGCCCCGGCGGCGTAGTCAGCAATATTTCAAACTCTGATGTGAAAAGCTGCATATTAGCTCGTTGTTAGGGATTAAAATTGCCGACATTGTGCCACAGGATTCCTAGAAATAGGAATAAATTTTAGACAAAAACACAACTTTATCATCCAGCCAAAGCCGCTCTAGCCTTTCCAAAAGGGCGTGGCGTAGAGTCGGAAAGACAAAATATATGTGAATCCCCCTACCCCCTATTCATATACGGCTTTAATTCTTTTCGCGCTACTTGCATACGGTGGACGGCATCGGGGCCGTCGGCTAGTCTTAGGGTTCTTACGCCTGTCCACATATGGGCGAGTGGGGTATCTTGGGAGACCCCTGTACCACCGTGCATTTGTATGGCTTCGTCTATGATTTTAAGCGCGGTACGCGGGGCGGCGACTTTGATCATGGAAATATAGGGCTGAGCGGCCTTGAGGTCGCCCTGATCCATCATCCAAGCGGCTTTCAGGCAAAGCAACCGTGTTTGTTCAATCTCTATGCGGGCTTCGGCAATGATGTCGTAATTAGCACCAAGCTTAGCCAAGACGCGGCCAAAGGCTTCGCGCTCTAGGGATCGCTTACACAGCAGTTCAAGTGCCCGTTCAGCCTGGCCAACAGCCCGCATACAGTGGTGAATACGTCCAGGGCCAAGACGGCCTTGGGAGACTTCAAATCCGCGCCCTTCCCCGATGAGCAGCGCATCTGCCGGAATACGCACATTGGTAAAACGAATATGCATATGGCCGTGGGGTGCATCGTCATGACCAAACACTTGCATAGGGCGCAAGATTTCAGTGCCGGGCAATCCAGCCTCGACAACAAACATGGAATGGCGGCGGTGGCGCGGTGCACTATCATCACCCGTTTTTGCCATCAATATATAAACGGCACAGCGCGGATCACCCGCACCACTTGCCCAATATTTCTCGCCGTTTAAGACCCACTCGTCCCCGTCTTTAACGGCACTAAAGGCCATATTGGTCGCATCAGATGAAGCCACGCCCGGTTCAGTCATAAGATAAGCGGAACGGATTTCCCCGTCCAAGAGTGGCCGCAGCCATTTCTGCTTTTGCTCCGCATTGCCGTAGCGTTCCAAAACTTCCATATTGCCGGTATCAGGCGCGGAGCAATTAAACACTTCTGGCCCCAAAGTACACCAACCCATTTCTTCGGCCAGATAGGCGTATTCAACCGTGCTCAAGCCGTAACCTGCGTCTGAGTCCGTTAGCCAAAAATTCCATAAACCAGCAGCTTTGGCTTTTTGCTTGAGCCCTTCACGGATTTCGTTTTGGCGGTCGGTAAATTCGAACCTTTTGCCCGTTTTGCCGACTTCTGCGTGATATTCTGCGTCCAAAGGAATAATCTCCTCTTGCATCATTTTCCGCACTTTTGCGATCAGTGGTCTGACTTTATCTGTAACGCCTAAATCCATGAATTTATTCCTTTTTTACATTATTTGGTAATTTGAGCAATGTGATAATCAGCATCACCGAGTAATTCTTGTGCCACGCGAATACGCTTCAAATATAGTCCTATATCCAACTCGTCCGTCATGCCCATACCGCCGTGAAGCTGCACGGATTCTAGGGCGGCTAATTTGGCTACACTTCCCAATTTTGCCTTGGCCATTGAAACGAATGGCCCGGCGCTTTTTGGATTTTTATCCAGCGCCGTCAGAGCCGTAAGGACAGATGTGCGGGCTAATTCCAACTCGCAATACAGGTGCGCCATACGGTGCTGGAGCGCCTGAAATTCGCCGATGATTTTGCCGAATTGTTTGCGCTCTTTTAGATAGTCATTGGTGGTTTGGAAAACTTGCGAAGCCGCGCCGAGCATTTCTGCGGCCAAAACCGCCCTGCCCGCATTTAGCACCGTGTTTAATATATCTGCACCCTTACCGACCTCGCCCAATACTTGTTCGCCCGTGACTTCGACGTCTTCAAATACCATACGCGCTGCATTGCGGCTATCGACCATAATAGTGCGTTCCGTGTCCAACCCTTTTGCATCTGTAGGCACGACAAACAGAGTGAGACCATCATCCGTCTGTGCGACAACAATAATTTGATCCGCCATATGGCCGTCCACCACCATGGATTTTTTACCGTTGAGCTTAAATCCATTGCCGGACGGGCTTGCGGTCATTTGTATGGCGTCCGGATTATGCTTACCGCCCTCATCCACGGCCAAAGCCATAACCATTTTACCGCTCACAATTTCAGGGAGTAGCTTGGCCGCTTGTTTGTCGCCAGCCATTTTCAAAGCCGTCGCCGCCAAGACGGACGAGGATAAGAAAGGAGAGGCGCTCAAATTTTTGCCCATTTGTTCGGCGATTAACCCTGCCGCCATAAAGCCCATGTCAAAGCCGCCGTTTTCCGCGTCGACCAATACCCCCGTAAACCCCATTTCGGACATCTCTAGCCAAAGTTCCTTTGAATATCCTGTCGCATCCCTATCGTCGCGAAGTGCGCGTATTTGCGATACGGGTGCTTTGTCCGCAAAAAATCCTGCGGCACTTTCTTGCAACATTTTTTCGTCTTCTGTGAGTAAGAGTCCCATTTTACGTCCCCGGTAATTCTAAGATATGTTTGGCAATGATATTGAGCTGGATTTCAGACGTGCCGCCCTCAATAGAATTGCCTTTAGTGCGCAGCCAAAGCCGCGCCAACTCGCCGTCATTAGAGCGTTCGCTTTCCCACTCAAGCCCATCATACCCAGCCGCGTCCATCATTACTTCATAGCGGCGCTTATTGAGCTCCGTACCGTAATATTTCAACATGGAGGACTTAGCTCCCAAGCTGGCGCCCGCCTTTGCCTCAGCCAGCATTCGGCTCATGGTTTGCGAAAACGCCCATTCGTCTATGGTCAACTCAGTTATTTTAGCCTGCAAAGCAGCATCTGGGATTATACCCAATTCAGCCACCATTTGGGCTACGGGCTTGAGATTGCCGCTATCGCCAATCATTTCGCGTTCATGGGTCAGTAGATATTTGGCAATCGTCCAGCCTTTATCACGTTCACCGACCAGGTTTTCTTTGGGAACTTTTACATTTTCGAAAAATGTCTCGCAGAAAGGCGAACGTCCGGATATGAGCTTAATGGGCTTGGTGCTCACACCTTCGGTTTCCATATCAAACAATATGAAGCTGATACCGTGATGTTTCTTGCCCGTATTATCCGTGCGCACAAGACAGAATATCCAGTCGGCTTCATCGGCGTAACTTGTCCAAACTTTGGAGCCGTTGACAAGGAAGTGGTCTCCCTTATCTTCGCATTTAGTGGCCAGTGATGCCAAATCAGAACCTGCATTCGGCTCGCTATAGCCTTGGCACCAACGGATTTCGCCCCGGCATATTTCGGGCAAAAAGCGCATTTTTTGCGCTTCAGTGCCGAATTTCAACAGTGCAGGCCCAAGCATCCAGATACCAAAGCTCAGCAAGGGTGGCCTCGCATTGATGCGTTTCATTTCTTGCTTGAGAATTTTGTCTTCGGCGCGGCTAAGCCCGGCACCGCCATATTGTTTTGGCCAGCTTGGCGCCGTCCAGCCCTTGGCCGCCATGCGCTCCAGCCATAATTTTTGTGCTTCGCTTTGGAACACCCAATTTCGCCCACCCCAACATCCGTCAGTTTCACGTTTCATGGGTGTGCGCATTTCCTCAGGGCAATTTGCCCCTAACCATGCACAGGTTTCCGCTCGAAACTGTTCTAAATCAGACATTTTCTCTCCTAAATTTGTCCGTCTCTAATTCTATCCCGTGCTACGCCGCCTAAAATATTGACCATGGGGGCATACATTTTAAACCGCTCATCTTTGGTTTGGCCGTGATAATAGCGGTAATAGATTTGCTGCAAAATCACCGCGAGGCGAAAGATGCCGTAGACATAATAAAAGTGGAAATTATGGACATCGGCTCCGGTTTTATCGGCGTAATAGGCCAAAATTTCTTGACGGCTTAACATACCAGGGGCCGCACTTGGTTGGCGCGAAAGCGCATGCATGGGCGCAGGGTCGCCCGCTTCAATCCAATAGGCCAGCGTATTCCCCAAATCCATGAGCGGATCGCCGAGCGCCGAGATTTCCCAATCGAGAATAGCATTGATTTGCGTTGGGTCATGTGCATCCAATATCAGATTATCTATACGGAAGTCCCCGTGCAATATCGCCGCACCCTTTTCCACCTTTGGCCGATGCGCATCGAGCCAATCGCGCACATCTTCGAATGCGTCCACATCTGGCGTGAGCGCCTTTTCATAGCGTTTGTTCCAGCCGAGAATTTGCCGCTCTACATAACCAATGGGGCGACCAAAATCTTCAAGCCCAATGGTTTTGTAATCAACCTGATGCAGTTCTATGAGTTTATCAAAGAAGGCATGACAAAGCTTGCGGGTCTCGCCCTCACCCCATCCATATGTTTTAGCCCATTGCTTGGGGATTTTATTGTGGATCAAATGCCCCTCAACCCGCTCCATCACATAAAATTCTGCGCCGATAATATCGGTATCATCTGTGTAATATAGGGTCTTTGGTACGGCTGGGAATACAGGCTTTAGGGCGGTCATAACCCGATATTCTCGGTGCATATCATGACCGGATTTTGGCTTTGTGCCAAAGGGCGGGCGGCGCATAACTAAACGTCTGTCTGGATAATCAAGGGCATAGGTAAGATTGGAGGCACCGCTAGCATATTGCTTAACGGTCGGCGTCCCGGTTAAATCCGGCACAGCCGCTTTGAGGACGGCATTTACGGCGTCTATGTCCAGCTCTTCGCCGCTTCGGACGTCTATGGTCGGGTTAGTGTCCATTAAATCGTCATACCACCGTCAACAACAATACTCTCGCCAGTCATATAGGAACCTTCATCGGAAACCATCAATAATACCGCGCCGACCATTTCTTCAGGCTGTGCCATTCGAGCAATAGCCAAGTTTTCTTCCATAAACCGTTCCATACCCGGCATTTCTTTGAGGGCGCTGGCGAGTTTCGTATCAGTGAACCCCGGCAAAAGCGCATTGACGCGAATATTTTTGCGACCATATTCCTTAGCATAGCCTTTGGTCATATTGATAACTGCCGCCTTGGTCATACCGTAAACCGTGCGCAATAATCCGGGGTTTAGCCCGTCAATACTGGCGACATTCACCACCGCACCACCGCCGCCTTTTATCATCAAAGGAATAGCCTTGGCGGTGAGGAAATACGGCCCCTTAACATTAACTTCCATAGTCTTGTCATAAGCACTTTCCGGGCATTTATGAGCTGGGCCGTAAAACACATTGGTTGCGCCGTTGTTTATGAGAATATCGAGCCGACCGTGTGCGGCTGCAATGCTGGCTATGGCATCATCAATATTGTCCATTTTGCCGAGGTGCAATGTCATGGCACTAGCCTTGCCGCCATTTGCGATAATCGCATCCGCCACTGATTGGCAGGCTTCAATCTTGCGCGACGCACAGATAACATGCGCGCCCTGCTCCGCCATGGCGTGGGCAATAGCTGCACCAATACCCCGGCTTGCACCTGCGACGAGGGCGACTTTGCCGCCTAAATCAAATCTTGCCATTTTATTCTCCTTTAAGCGGGATATGTCCCTTGTCCATAAATTTCATTTGCTTACTCATACCGCCGATATATCTATCGTGATTAGCCGCCTTGGCCGTAAAATATTCTTTGACGACTGGGTGTGGGAGTACAAGAAATTCGCCTTTGCTCATTGCTGCAAACAAACTATCAGCAACATCAGACGCCTCCAAATGTCTAGCCGGACCATCTTCCACTACGGTCATGCCCTTCGTCATATTGGTTTTCACATATTGCGGGCAGACACAGTGGACTTTGATACCGTCGTCCTTATGCATTATCGCCATATATTCGGCAAAACCAACTGCCGCATGTTTGGTGACCGTGTACGAGCCAGAATGAACCTGTGCCAACAAGCCCGCCGCAGAGGCGACGATTACAAACCGTCCTGCACCACGTTTTTTCCAATCTGGTATCAGCGCACGCCCTGCATACACACTGGACATCACATTGATCTGCCAACTCAGTTCCCAACTTTTATTTGACCCACCAGCGGCATGTCCGCCCGGCATATCTGGAAAACCGACACCAGCATTGGAGACAAATACATCTATGGGGCCATTGGCGGCCTCTGCACCTTTGATGAATGCGGTAATCGCATCCTCATTTGATACATCGCAAATAAATGCAGTCGCACCAATCTCTGCGGCAGTTTTCTCAACCTGTTCTGCATTTATATCCGATATTGCGACTTTTGCGCCCTCAGCGATAAACCGCTCTGCCATTGCCCGGCCAATACCACCTGCTGCGCCCGTAATAGCTATACTCTGCCCAAAATACATATCCGCGTCCCTTTCTTTCGCCTATGCTAAGACAAAGAGGACGCGGACACAATCATTTTTATATGCAATTAGTTGAATATATAATTGATGCTCAAGTTTTTGGAAATTTAGGTTTAGGCGCACGATCTCCGAACCACCACAAAGTCGCAGCAGTCGCCGCAAATACCGCCGCCTTAGCGATTTCTGCATCTTGGGTACGGGCGAATATCCAGGCGGTTATCAGCCAAAGCAAGAGTGTAAGCGTAGGCCGCACCAAACGTAAGACATTGATCACCCATTGTGCGGCGACACCAATATTTGCATCTGCATCCAATGAAGCTTTTAAACCATCCCAAGAGCCTTTTTGGGTGGTGATAGCCAATTCTATTTCCGTTTCTTGTTTGCGGGCACGCATTTGCAGTTCGTGGAGTTTGCGTTCATGCCCCCAGCGTTTTTCCTCTTGCGCGAATGTTTGCTTGCGCTCAAAGAATGCGGCTACGCGGCCAAAGGCCGTGCCGATGATACCGAAGACGCCGCCAGCCACGGCGTCCGCTCCGAAACTTAATATATTTGCCATAATTGTTTTGCCTTTTTATTGCCGTACCAAGACCGCCTTGGGCCTAGGTCGATATGGAGAAATGTTTGGTAAAACCCAAAACCTGTAAAGCCCGCCGTTCTACATGCCTGATATAAAATGCGCGGGTTATGCCCGCTCAACCCAATATCCGCAGCCAATTTCAAATGTTGCGATAAAGGGGCGCCGCCAATGCGGGCATTGTGAAGGGCACATCTATGGGCAGAATGAATATGAAAGGGTTTTGCAGCTAGCCGCCGGGCTTTTTGCAAGCGGCGCATAAATTCAGGCCAATAATATACCTCACCGCAATGGCGGCACGCCATCTCGGCCTGAGAAAAATTTGGCCAGCTATCTCTGTCTTGTAACGGGACATTATCGCTGGCGTGGATATGTGTGTTAGCTTCCATATCCCCATATTATCCCAACCCTAAGAACCAAGGATAAGATTTCTAAAATTTCAGAAATGCCCTAAATTACCCAAGAAAAAAAGCCCGCCAAAAGGCGAGCTTTTATAGATTAGTTTGTCTCAGATATTGCCTATTTAAAGACTTTCATCTTGCGGGCTTTTTTGGCCATGAGATAATAGAATGTTACACGGTTCTTAAAGCGTGTGCCTTTCATCTCTTCGCAGGTTGCTTTGACGAGATCCATTTGACCTTTGGTGAGGCCAAGTTTCTTAGTCGCGAAGCCTTTGGCGATTGTATCTAACTCATGCTCTTGCGAACACGCCACCAATGAACCGTCTCGTGAGCGCAAAGCAATACCGCAATATTTGACGATATTATCCACGACTGACGCGCTGGCTTTGGCATCAAATTTACGCACATCGGCTAAGTATTTAGCATTTGGCGCTTCTGCTTTTTTCGCCTTCGGAGCCGCTTTTTTGGCTGGTGCTTTTTTAGCAACAACCTTCTTAGTCGCCTTCGCAGGCTTAGCACCAGCGCCGTCTTTAGCCAATTTACAGGCTTGTTTCACCCATTCATCACGTTCAATGCGTCCTGGGAAAGCGCCCAATTTATCATTAACCATTTTGACGTCTGCTTTTTTCCAGTTACAGATTTGGCGGAAATAATAAACGCCAGTTTTGTTGAGCATTTTTTCAAGCTTTGGGCCAACCCCGCTAATCAATTTAAGATCATCAGGTTTACCGTCCGTAGGCTTATCATAAAGAATTTTTGGTTTAGCGGCCTTTTTAGGTGCAGCTTTTTTGACAGCCTTTTTCTTTACGACCTTTTTGACAACCAGTTTCTTAGGCGCAGCTTTTTTCTTTGCTGCTGGCTTAGGTGCTTCAGCGATACGACCTTCTAGATATTTAACACGTGCGGCTAAATAACGGTTACGCCATTCAAGCGCATATGTCTCGTCATCGTCTTTATCTGCAACAGTGCTCACAGCTGCCGCCGTTGCAGCACCCGCCGCTGCAGCCGCTAATTTGCCTTTAAGATCCGTGATTTCGCCATCACGCGTGTTCAAACCTGATTCAAGCTCATTTACACGTGCCCGAAGACTATCTGCTTCAGCGCGTAACTGCCCCTCACCTTCGATGGTCAGGTCTCCCACTTGTTTTTTACCTCTAAATAAAAGACAACCGAGTAAAAGCCCGACTAGACCTGCGATGAGCCATGGCAACCAGCCAAAGCATAGAACATATGATAATATATTAGACATTTAGTATCCCCCTATTTGGAACGTGTGACTGTGAATTCGATACGACGATTGGCCGCCATACCTTGTCTTGTGTCGTTACTGGCTATTGGTTTGGTTTCGCCGTATCCAACCGCCGTAACATTTGCTGGATTAACGCCATTATCAATCAAATATGTCACCACAGCTTCGGCGCGTTGTTGACTTAGATTTTGATTATATGCTTCAGCGCCGTCTGAATCTGTATGCCCCTCTACCGTGACGCGAAAAGACGAACACTGCTTTACGGCAGTAGCCATAGCATCGAGAAGAGCTATACTTGCTTCACCCTCAATAGCAGAACCGCCATAGGCAAAGTTGATTTTATTATTGCCTTTAAGCTCCGCAAATAAATTCTGGCAAACCGTTTCATCTTTCAACTGCCCAATAACGACAGGAGCTGCATTGGCAACATCAATCTTAGAAGAGCCATTAAAGCCAGTTGGCAAACCAGCAATCAGAGTATTTACTGACGCGCGAATATCAGCATTATCTGCTTCGCCCGACAAGAAAGAATCCGTATCGCTAATCATAAACTTGCCGTTTTTCAACATTGACAAACCTTTTAAATGCGTAGCGCCAATTGCAAGCCAATTCATTTTTGGCGCACCTCTGGCAATTTTCACCATATCATTGGTAACTCTACCCGGATATAAGCGCTCCGCCTCAGCCAGTAAGCGTGTGCGTTCATTCTCATTGCGCACATAACCATTCAGAATCAAACTACCATCTGAAGATAAAACACCGCTAAGAGTATACGGAACCTGTATAGCAACGACCTTCTTGACCGTTATATCATCTCCGTCAACTTCATGCCAGCGCTTGCCATTTTCGCGGTCAGCACATTGTTCGCACTGAGCGTTTTGCGCCGCCGCTATGGCACCAGCTTTAGCTTCAGCGCTAGGCGCCACACCTGTTAGCTTAGCAACATTGCCAGACATTTCAGATTCTACCCAGCCAAAACCACCGTCTTGCAAAGCCGCCTGAACAGACTTGCCCATATTAACAGAATTTGCTTTTGCGCCCCATGGCGCTGGCGCAAACCAACCAACCAGTAAGGCTATTATAGAGAGTATAATAATCCCCCAAAGCCATTTACCAAAATTCCCCATAATGTCCTCCCTCAAGGTCATTTAATTAAATTACAAAAGGTTAATAGCATTATGTGCAATAAAAACGCAATGGGCAAAGCATTGAAAAAATGCGACCGTCAGCAAGGTGAAACTTAATAAATCGCCAACAACCTGTTGTTTTTGGTCAATTTAGCCTTTTGAACTCAATTTGACGGTATGCAACCTCAATTGTTAGATATTTAATCTTGATTTAGCAGAATCATATTCCCGCTTTAACGCCGCGACAATATCTGCTACACTTGGAGCATTATGGATGCTACCAACGCCCTGCCCGGAACCCCAGATATCTTTCCAAGCCTTGGCATCTGAGCCGCCTGAACCAAAATTCATTGTGGACTTATCAGCCGACGGCAAATTGTCCGGATCAAGCCCTGCGGCACGCACTGAACCTTTCAGATAATTTCCGTGAATACCTGTAAACAAAGACGAATAGACAACATCTTCACCCGCAGAATCGATTATCATTTGTTTATAGGCATCTGGTGCATTTGCTTCTTTTGTCGCAATAAAGCGTGTTCCCATATAAGCAAGATCAGCTCCAATAGCCTGCGCCCCCAAAACACTACCGCCTGTGGAAATGGAACCAGAACACAATAGCGGGCCTTTGTGGAATGCCCGTATTTCTGGCACCAATGCAAAGGGCGACAATAACCCAGCATGACCGCCCGCACCTGCACATACCGCGATAATGCCGTCCGCGCCTTCTGATAAGGCTTTTTTGGTGTGGCGGATATTTATCACATCATGCAAGACAATACCGCCGTAAGAATGCACTGCGTCAATGATGATTTTCGGTGGGCGCAAGGATGTTATGATGATAGGCACTTGTTCGCGCACACAGGTTTCCATATCTTCTTGCAGGCGCGTATTGGACATATGGCAGATTTGGTTAACCGCAAACGGCGCGACTTTTTTATCAGGGTTGGCTTTTTGATATTCAGCCAATTCGGTTTTTATCCGCCTAATCCAGACTGCGAGTTGATCTGCTGGCCTTGCATTCAAAGCCGGAAATGACCCGACAATCCCGGCTTTGCACTGGGCAATGACTAGTTCAGGGCCAGAGACAATAAACATGGGTGCGCCAATAATTGGCAGCTCTAAATTTTGTAGTATTTGTGGGAGCGCCATATCCTTACTTGTCCTGCAATAAATCTATCGCCGCCGCAGACATCGCAGCGACACCAGTTTCTATAGTCGGCTTATAATCTGGTGCATAAAATGGTGAATGCAGGGACGGCAATGTGGTGCCATCTTTTTTGGCTTTTGCGATAACTTTCGGGTCAACAGCCCCCAACCAAAACAAAAAACTGGGGATCTTAGGCTCCACACGGCCAAAAGCACCAAAATCTTCGCCGCCCATAACGGGGCTCATCTCCAATACATTATCTGCGCCAATTTCCGCGCCAATGGACTTGCTAACCATTTCGGCCAGTTCAGGATTATTATATGTCGCGGGCGTAAATTCTTTGTCGCGCACAGTAACAATAGGGAGTTTGTCATCAGGTAGTCCCGCCGCACGGCCAAGACCGTCTGCGATACGCTTGATAGAGTTAATCGTGTTCATACGCACATCGTCTTTATAAGAGCGCAATGTCAGTTGAAGTTTGACCTCATCAGAAATAATATTGTGCTTGGTGCCGCCGTGGATGGAACCAACAGTCAGCACAGCCGATTCCAGTGGTGAGGTTTCGCGCGAAATGATGGTTTGAAAAGCCAAAACCATTTGCGAAGCCAAAACGATTGGGTCTTTGGTCGTGTGCGGATAGGCACCATGTCCACCAATGCCGCGCACCGTTATATCAACACTGTCCACATTGGCCAAAGCATAGCCAGGTACTATCCCAACCGTGCCTGAGGCCATGCTAGAATTGTCATGCAGAGCCAAATTATAATCAGGCCTCGGGAAGCGCTTGAACAAGCCGTCTTTGAGCATCATGCCAGCGCCAAGACCAAGTTCCTCGGCGGGCTGTAAAATCAAAACCAAAGTCCCAGACCAGTCAGCCTTTTGCGCAACCATGCGCTCTGCCGTACCAATGAGCACTGTCATATGTATATCATGGCCGCACGCATGCATGGCCGATTTTTCTATACCATCGCGGTTTTTGGTAATCACCTTACTGGCATAAGAAACACCAGTCTGCTCTTTCACCGGAAGCGCGTCCATGTCGGCGCGAATCATAACCGTTGGACCTGCCCCGTTCTTCATCACGGCAACAACGCCTGTACCACCAACCTTTTCGGTGACTTCAAAGCCCAAGTCTTTCAACTTGCCAGCCAATAATGCAGCCGTCTTGGTCTCCATCAATGATAGTTCAGGATTTGCGTGTAAGTACCTGTATAATTTATTTAAATCTTCCGCGTGGGATGCTGTAGATAGCAATATTGCCCCTAAAAGCACTGCGGCAAATTTTCTAGCAAAACGCATAATGTTTCCTTTATTTTTCGTCCCTGAAATTACTGTCTGATTCCGATGCCAACCACATCAAAGTAGCATAGGCAGCAACATTTTGCCGCATAGCTTTCGGGTCAATTTTATCAAATGTGTCGTCTGGTGTATGATGTAAATCGAAATAGTCAGTACCATCTTGATTAAGGCGTACAGTTGGCACTCCTGCCGCATCAAGTGGTATTATGTCAGGACCACCATTAGTGTCGCCGTCTTTTGGCAATATACCCAAAAATTTAAATTCGGCAGACATAGCCGCTATTCCGGCTTTATTGGCTGGGGATTTACCGGCCTGAATACCGTATATTTTCCCTGCACCAAAATCCGATTCAGTTGCCAATACATGCTGTGCTAATTCGTCCTCATGTTCCTTAGCATAGGCAAAGGCGCCAACCAGTCCGACTTCTTCTGCGCCAAACAAGACGACACGAATAGTTCGCTTTGGCTTAAGTCCAGACTCTATCAATACCTTGGCCGCCCCCATAACAATACCGACTCCGGCACCATCATCGACAGCACCCGTGCCCATATCCCAGCTATCAAGATGCGCGCCGATTAGGATGATTTCATCCGGCTTTTCTGTACCGCGAATTTCCGCCATCACATTACCGGAGATTTTCTCACCGAGATCACGGGTGTTCAAGCGCAGTCTAATCTCTATGTCTTTGCCCATTTCAAATATACGGTCAAGTTGATCCGCATCGGGGGCAGACAAGGCACCAATCGGGATTTTCTTGACATCGTCGTCATAACGCATTTGCCCTGTATGGGGAAACCGATGGGAATCTGTACCCACTGAGCGAATTAACACGGCTAAAGCGCCGCGTTTTGCAGCTTCGGTTGCACCACTCCGGCGCTTTTGATTGGCCGGGCCATAACCTGCACCGTCCCGATGTTTTTCCATCTTCCCAGAAATATAGGCAATTCTACCCTCTAGACTGCCCACTGGGGCAGCCAAGAGTGCTTCATAATCAGCAAAATAAGCAACAGGCGCCTGAATACCTGCCTTGGGCGTAGCTACAGAACCGCCAAGAGCCGTAACAACCAAGTTTTGTGGGTATGGCTGGATAATTCTAGCTGTTTCAAGCCCCCGCGCCCAGCCCTGAACGGGAAATGGTTCTGTGCGAATGCGGGTAAGACCCAATTCCTTAAACTTGTTGCGCGCCCAGCGCCGTGCTTTCGCTTCTTGCGGACTACCCGCAAGACGCGGGCCGATTTCCGTAGTCAATGAACGGGTTATATCATACCCATAGCTACCATTTAGGGCTAAATCCACCAAAATTTTAACTTCCGGATTAGCAGACACACCAGTCGTCACAGCTGGCTTGAGGACAACCCCTGGATTCTCCCTAGTGTCCTTGTTATCACAGCCCGCAAGTAGCGTTACCATGATGGAAGTTGCCAATAACATTCGTCTTGAGACCTGAAACATATTTCACCCTTTTGGTTTTTGTATTTTAATTGCGTATACCATAGCCATGAGCGCCCTTGCCGCAAGAAATAATTTAAAAATAGCGATTCCCCGCATTTGCTCAATATCACTATTGCCAAATCGGTTAAACAAAGGCAGTTTGTTCTATATTCGATAATTACTTCCGGGGGAACAAATGTCCATTTCTAAAACTCTTATTCTCGTGACGACTGCGTTAGTGATAAGCAATTGCGCACCATCAAAGCCTGCAATCACAACGCCGGAAACGCCCTCTATTTCTGCGGCGGATATTGGCAGGCGGATAGAAACCCTTGCCGATGACCGTTTTGAAGGCCGTGCGCCCGGCACAAATGGCGGCATGATGGCATCCCAATATATTGCCGACGAAATGAAAGCCGCAGGCATTGCCCCAATGGGTATAGAAGGCACATATTTCCAACCGATAACACTCACCGAAACCACGGTTAGCGATGGCTCCTTTATGAAGATTGGTGCCACAGAATATACCGCTGGCAAAGATGCCGTGTATTGGACGAAACGCTACCAAGATTCCATCAGTGTAGCGGATAGTGACCTCGTTTTTGTTGGCTACGGTATTGTTGCGCCGGAATATGGCTGGAACGATTATGCAGGTATGGATGTTAAGGGTAAAACTGTAGTCATGCTGGTCAACGACCCCGGCTTTGCAACCAAGGACGAGAACTTGTTCAAAGGTAATGCCATGACCTATTATGGGCGTTGGACTTATAAATTTGAAGAAGCAGGCCGCCAAGGTGCGGCTGGTGTATTGGTTATCCACGAAACCGAGCCAGCCAGTTATGGCTGGAGTGTGGTATCGGGGGGCTGGACAGGGCCGCAAATTGACTTGATACGTCCTGATAAAGGTGCTTCGCGCGCAGCACTCGAAGGCTGGTTGACCATAGATTCCGCGAAAGACTTGTTCAAAACCGCAAATCTGAACTTCGCCGCCTTAAAAACCGCAGCAGCGCAAAAAGACTTCAAACCCGTCCCCATGGTCGGTCTAAAACTAAACGCCCAGATTAACAATACAACGACCACGGTAAAAAGCCGCAATGTGGTCGGCGTGGTCAAAGGGACAAAATATCCCGATGAATATGTGCTTTATATGGCTCACTGGGATCATAAGGGCATGAAAACCGTAGCTGAAGGCGAAGACGGTATATATAACGGCGCCGTGGATAATGCCACTGGCACATCGGCCATTTTGGAAATCGGTGAAGCATTTGCCGTAGCGCCGGCTGAACGCTCGGTGCTTATTGTCGCTGTGACCGCCGAAGAATCTGGTTTGCTTGGCTCCGCTTATTACGGCGAAGACCCGATTGTTCCGCTGAACAAGACCGTAGCAGGCATAAATGTAGACGGCATGTTACCCCTTGGCCGCACCAAAGATGTCATGGTCGTTGGCTATGGTGCCTCCGAGTTGGACGACTTATTACTAGATGTAGTTAAGCCGCGCGGCATGTATCTTATCCCAGATCCAAAGCCAGAAGCCGGGTATTATTACCGCTCTGATCATATTAGTCTGGCAAAGAAAGGCGTACCGTTTCTGTATGCAGATGCTGGCATTGACCACGAAACCAAGGGCAAAGAATACGGTACATGGTTCGGTGAAGACTATATAGAAAATCGTTACCATGCCCCTTCTGATGAATATGATAATAGCTGGGATTTATCCGGTATTGAGCAAGTTACAGAAATATTCTACGAACTTGGCAATAATATCGCCAACAGCCGCGACTGGCCAAATTGGAACGAAACAGCAGAATTTCGAAGCCTGCGCGACGCAATGATGAAGAAAGCTGATTAGTGGGCTTTCCAACTTTATTTCATAATTATTCCTCATTGTCATCCCGGCCTCCGCGCCGGGGTCTCTTATTTGTTGCAAGCTACGAGGTTCCGGCTCTGCGCCGCAAGAGCGGCTTGGCCGGGATGACAATAATATTCGGTTTCACCGATAAAAATCACACATCAGCAAACCACTGGCAAGGGAGCACGATTTGCAAACCATAATCTGCATGAAATGGGGCACGCGCTACGAGTCTGAATATGTCAACCGTTTGTGGAAAGCTATCCAAAGGCAAACTAACCGGCCTACCCGTTTAGTTTGCTTCACCGACGACATTACGGGTATCGACAAAGCTGTGCAGTGTGAGGACATCCCGGATATTAACCTGCCACCGGACTTAATCAATTTGCCGTGGCGAAAATTGGTGATGTGGAAATACCCGCTCGCAGACCTTGAGGGCGATGTGTTATTCTTGGATTTGGATTTGGTGGTCACAAATAATCTCGACGCTATGTTCGATTACGAGCCTGGGCGGTTTTGCGTTATTGAAAATTGGACGCAAATGGGTCAAAAAATTGGTAACACCTCTGCCTTTCGCTTCCCTGTCGGCAAATACACCCACATATTTGACCGCCTACAAGCAGACCCGGCGAGTGTTTTAGATAAATACCGTATCGAGCAGCTATATATATCTCGCGAGATTGAAGACATGGTGTTTTGGCCCGCTGATTGGTGTGTGAGTTTCAAGCATAATTTAATGCCGCCTTGGCCACTGAATTTCTTTAAAGCCCCTAAACTCCCGC